>NZ_KV831064.1:7448-17902 GCF_001836965.1 Streptococcus sp. HMSC063B03
AGATGTCTAGAAGATGAGAGACGAAGCCCAAGAACGTTTAGAACTGTTATCAGCCATTCAAGATTTAGGATACGAAAGTTTGAGATATTCTATTTTTAACGAATATGGTCCTGGTGAATGGGAAGTGGTAATCGAATTTGACGATTCTAAGCAAGTGTACAATGTTTACGCTACCATGGATCGAGCAAGTTATAATAAAAAATTAGAATTTGATAATTTTGAGGATGCCAAAAATAAATTTATAGAAAAACTAGATCTTACTGTAGAAATAAATAAACTTTTTGTAGAAAATGGGGAAGTTCCTGAATACTCCTCCCCGTTATGGGACAAAATCGAAGCTGACATTGAGAACATGAAATGCATAGTTGAACAAGAAATTGAAAAACGTCATTATGAGAGCTTACATTATGTTCTATTTGACGAAACAAAACAGCTTCCTTGGGCATTTCATCTTTATCAGAAAAATGGAAAATTTTATGTTGATGGTCGAGATGATCGATCATATATAGTTGGACATAGTAAAGAGTACGATAATTTTGGAAGTGCAAAGAAAGATTTTTTTGAAAAATTAGAACTCGTCATAGAAACTAATAAACTGAATATACAATTAGGATTGCCAGTAGAATATACATCACCATTATGGGATGAAAAAGAGGATAACTAGAAGATGAGAGACGAAGCCAAAGAACGTTCTGAACTTTTATTAGCCATTCAAGATTTAGGATATGAGTCTTTAAGATATTCTATTTTTAATGAACACAGACTTTCTGAGTGGGAAACTAGGATAGATTATAATCCAGAATTGAAATTGTATGAAGTTTACTCAACAATGGATCGAGCGAGTACAGGAAGTATTTTTAAGTTTAAGACATTTGAAGAAGCAAAAGAGAGATTTATCCATAATCTAAAGTTAACAGTTTTTCAAAATAAAACTTCCGTTGAAAATGGAGAAGTTCCTGAATATTCCTCTCCATTATGGGATAAACTAGATATCGATATTGAATCTTTGAAAAATATAGTGGAAAAGGAGATTAAAGAAAGAGGTTTTGAAAGCTTGTCTTATGTCTTGTTTGATGAAGATAGCAGTCAACCTTGGGCAACACATTTGTTTTTTAAAAATGGCAAATTTCAAATTAACAGTAGGGATGAACGCTCATATATCGTGGGGAAAACATGGGAGTTTGATACGATGAATGAAGCAAAGAATGAGTTCTTTAAGATTCTAAGTCAAACAGTTCATGCGGAACAGTTGGCTAATGAATTTGGTTTTTCACATCCCTATCCTTCGCCACTATGGGACGAGGAAGGAAAAAGATTTAATTTGAGGCAGGATATGTGAATCTTGTAAAAGATGTGTTTAGCTTTCTAGGTCATTGAGAACTAGCTAAAGTTTAGTTAGTACGAAAGAGAAGATAAATGATTTTGAAGAAAGAATAAATCAGTAGACATTTGGTAAAAGACAAAGGAGATAAGAATGGAATCAATTTATGTAAGTCAAAAAGATATGTTGGAAATTTGTCAAGATGGTGATAAATATTTCTTGCGTTATCCAACTTTTAATATTACCTGCCCAGAAGTGATTAGAGAAATTCCCAAAGAAGCTGCAGATAGTTACATGTCGGGAGAACATACTGGCAAAGAGTTGATGACTTATGCGCAATATGGTTTTTGGAAATCTAAAAAGCAATATACACAAGATGAGTCTGGTAAGCTCTTCATCGAAAATCATCCTTCTTTTATTTTAAAAAACCCAGGAAATACTCGTCGTCTTTTTACAGCAGAGGAATTTAGACAAATTGTCACCAAAGCCATTGTTTCAGAACTGGAACCTAGCGAACTTGATGCAATTGGTATAGTTGATAGTCATTTAGAGCTTCTTCTGGTGGATCCAGTTGGCTGGGAGGAAGAGATAGAAGCAGTTCATCTGGAAATTCTGCAAGAAAAAATTAACAATTACATTCACTTCCTCGAAAGCAAGCAGTATGTGGAGCGATATGGCGATAGCTTTGACAAAAAAGTCATCCATATCACATTCCAGTACTTCCCATATGATAATGGATTGGCCTTTCTTGCTGAGGTTCAGAAAGTGTTACAACCGACTGATATGAGCTTGAAGATAGAATTGCCAGAGTAATAAAGGGAGCGGAAACGCTCTCTTTTTTGTGGTATAATGTGATTAGATTGTCAAAACTTTTTTTAAGCAGGTAAAAATAGGATATAGTTAGGAATTCTAATGATTATAAATAATACAGTTATCAACAAACAATTAACAAAAGAAATATTTAATAATAATTTCAAAGGTTATCTTCAACAAGATGAAAGTTCTAATTTATTTAAGTTAAAATCCCCCGTTAAGATTGAAGGATTAGAATTTTGAGCAGATTTTAATTTTAAAAATAACATTCTTGAATCTTTAAAGTTAAGTATTTATCAATCAAATGATCCGATAAATTATTCAAATATGTTTGAATATAAACTACAAGATATAAAAGGAATACAGGATAAGTGGTTAGAAAAACAATATGGTAGATTTTCCGAAAAGAGTACATACTCTAGTAAATTTAATACCTCTTTTGCGGAAATAATATCATATATTGATACAAAATCAGGTGAGACCAGTATTCTATTCTTGTTTAGCAAATAATTATTATTTATGAATAATGGAATGAGGTAAAAATAATGCAGTTAAAACAAGAATTAATGGAATTGCTATTAAAAATAGGGGAGACGAATCTTAATCCGTCGGACTTATTTTTAGAAGAAAAACCATCTCTATTTTTACCGGAAGGACGTATTATTTATTTAGAGGGCGATCACTATTACATTGTTGGTGTCGAACGTGGCAAAATAAATTCTGAGAAAAAATTTGCTAATAAGGAAGATATACTTTATGATCTTTTACAATCATATGTTACTAGAATAGCATCAAAGAATGCATGGACGAATGCTAATGGAGATTTTGAACGTTATAATAGCCTTCTTCAAGAAGAACAAATTCGCTTATTTAGTATAATTGATCCTAAGTCTGGAGAGAGAAGAAGGAAGCAACCTCAAAGTTCTCTTTACTTAAAAAGTCATAAAACTAACGGAGAAACTACAATGACAAAAGAAGAGTTACTTGCTTTTTTAGAGTCTAATCGAAGTAAACTTAAATATTATACAGTCTATCTAAACCAAAAAGCATTAGAGCAGTTTGCAATAGGGTATTTTCTGGATTCGAAATCAAATAAGTTTCTGGTGTATGAAGTGTCAGAGCGACAGAGTTTGATTGAAATTGCTTCCTTTAAAAATGAAGAAGAGGCTATCGCGGAATTTTATGAGATAGTCAAATATAGATGTCGAATATAAGCTCGGTTTCTATTAATGACTAAAGAATATTTTGGAGAATGACATGATGACCAATTTAAAAGAAGAACTGACGAATTCGTTATCTGACTTAATAGTGTTTCTATCAGATTACAAGGGAAAAATTAATGTTAATAATTTCATAGGTATCCTTGAGGAAATGCAGTTTATCCTACAAAGTATAGGACATCCCCAGATACCAGCAGAAACGATGATCCACCTACAGAAAAGGTACAAAAGTATGTTTTTCCCAAGAGATGGTTTATCGGATTTTTATGTTTTTGACTCGGACGCTGCATACATGAAAAGAAAAAATGAACAATTTTCTTTATTGATAAAAAGAATTGACAGCTTATTAGAAGACTAGACAACTGAAGGGTGAATTCATAAGGTTGGGAAGTAACGAAATAGGAGTGAATAATGATTGCTATTCATCAGGGTAAAAAATATAATGTTTCAAAAGGACTTAGTAATAATGATTGGATTGTTCTGACTAGTGATACAAAAGATGGAGGGTTTAGCAATTATATAGATTCTTGGGGAGAGGAATTTGATGATTTCTTTTCAAAAAAAGTCAAGATGGAAGAGCTAGACTTTCTATACAGTATTCATTATGAAATTCAATATAAGGGGCATTCTTTTTATGTTAGTAGTGGGATGATTCGAAGGAATATTGAGAAAGATTGGTTTGAAATAATACCAAGCGCCAACCAAAATCAAATAAAGGATGAGTTGGGATTCAAGCAGATAAACAAATTAGAATGGGCAAAAGAGATTGGTCGAAAAGATATTGAAGTCTTAAAAATAGTCGAAACACCTTTAGGAATCTTTAAAGATCAGGGAGTTAAAGTAAAAAGTTTAGAAGGCCAAAATATTGATGATTTTTTAAATTCTATAGAACAATAATGTTTTGATGCTGACGTTTAACCCTTATTAAAAAAATATGTGACTCCGTGCGAGGAAATGATAATGTTTGATAATGAGTATATTGTAAGTGTGAAAAGGTTTATCGGTAATATTGAAATTGTTTCAAGAAATAACAAGTTGCAGGTATATGATAATGTGGATATTATTTATATTCTAGAACAAAGAGAAGACGAATTTGTTATTTCACTAAATGAAAGAGGGAATGTTTTAGAATACTGTAAAATTCGTAACAAGGATTTGGCTCAACTCTATTTTGCAATCTTTGTTAAGAGAGGAGTTACAGATTTTGAATTCCCAATGATGACTTTAATAAATGATATAGAGGAAATTGAAGTATTAAAAGAATACTTGACTAGAGAACAACTGGATAACTTCTATTCGATTGATTCTAGGACTAAAGAAAAAATCAATTTTTCTTCAGAGTTAAACAAGATTTATTACGTAGATGCAAGTGACAATGAATATAATCTATTTTTCCAACCAAACAGAATATTTCAAACCTTCTATGCATCAATTGTAAAATTAAAAACTATTAAGGAGTGGTTGATTCAACTGAATGGTGCTAGTGGACTAGGAGATCAATATGAAGCTACTTTGTTAGGGTATAGTTCAGAGGGGATTGAGAAGTTTTAATATTTAAATAGGAATAATTAAATGCTAATAAAATTAAAAAACAAAATTGAATCCGAAGTTTCAAAAATTGGAAATATAAAATTAGGTGAATTTGGGATTCATTTTTCTGAACAACCTCCCTACTTTCTAGAGGGGATTTCTATAATAGAGGATAGAAATGGGAGATATAATCTAGTTTTTACTGAACGAGGGAGAATAACATCCGAAATTTCTAAATTAGATGATAATGAGGTGACTTATCAGATTTTAAAGATAATCACTCAGAATATTTCTTCGCAAAAGATTGATGAAAAGGATGTTGATTTAATTGACAATTTGATTAAAAATAATGAATTTGAGAAAGTTAGTCAAATAGTTGAGAAAGTACAAGAGAATAGATATCAATACGAAAAGGAATTATTTGAAAAGGTCAGTCCGCTATATACTTTATGGTTTGAAAAAGAGCATTCATAATTAGTATAATATCGTTCTTGTTTCAGTTCATAGCTAGGGCGCGAACTTAGGCATTTACAATACTATAAAATCACACCAGTAAAAATTGACTTTAAACAATTGCTAGGCTTTTTAGTAGTTATTGGTGGACTAGCATTTTTTATGTCCTTGTATTATTTTTAATCAGGTAACTTACTTTTTGGTTTAATGGCTAATGCAATCATCTTTCTATATTTATCGGCTTCTAATGTTGCATTTGGAACTGAAAGTCATCACTTATATAAAATAAATGATAAAATACTAAAATAAGATATCGCCGATATCGAGATACTCCTCGAAGCTTGGGAAAAACTCATGTTTTCTTAAATTAGTAAGGATTAGAATGCAAAAAATAAAATTATATTATAAAGGGAATCTTCGATACCTATTATTTCATTATCAGGGGAGACAGTATCTATTAGATAGATCTCCTAAACATTTTCTCGGATACTTCTGTTTGCCTCTAAACTGGTATTTTTATCAGAAAGTTTATGCTATCTCAGATGAAGAACTTGTTAAAATCGAAGAAAAAAACGCTAAGGCGAGCAAATTTATCCTTCCAACGTCATTAGCCGCAGGATTGGCAGTTTTTGTGAATGCCTGGGCTCGTATGAATCATATTGATTTATTTGCCAACTTTTATGTGAATTTTTCGATAGTAACTAGTTTGCTTTTAGTAGTTATTGGTTTATTATTGTCTTTTAGTTTGCTTCAGCTTTTATATTCTAAAAAGAAAAAAAGTTTGGAGGAATTACTTAATAGATCATTGGAACAATCTATTTATTTTAAGATAAAACCAGTAAATTCATCGCGTTTTTACGTAAAAATGCTTCTTTTACGAGTATGTTTCTTTGCTTTAGCTCTTATATTTGCCTTAGCTTTTATTTATATAAAAAATGTTGCCATGCTTTTGATAATGATTTTAACAATGTTCATTTCTCTAGCAACCATAAATGTTGCCTTTGCACCTGGAGAAGAACGGGAATATGAGATAGTTGATGTTTTATCAAATCAAAGTAAAAATTAAATTAAGTGAATAAAGTTAAAACTAGATTTGGAGAACAGTTCCAAGCTAAAATATGCTTTGTTCGTAGTTAAGATTGTTAAAGGCAGTATAGCTATTTGGGTAAAAGCTATTTCCAACATCTGTTCATTGTGAATATGAAGAAAGGGGAAAAATCAGTCAATGTTAAAATACAAAAGTATAAAAATAATTCCATCAGTATTCGTATAAAAAGGAGCATTGGTTAGGTTTAGTAGCTAATTTCACAGCTATAATACTTGAAGTGAATACACTAATTACAGTTAATAAGGGATTCAATTATGAAGAACAGATATACTCAATATATAGGACAATTACAAGGTTTAATTGACTTAGAATATCCAGGTCAGAAGTTATACCCGGGAATTATACAGGATATATATAAGCTAACTAAGCTTATAGAACGAGGGGAAAATATCAATAACATTAGTTTTTTTAGTTTAGCGAGAAGATTTGTAGATGAAACAATGGATTATAAAAGCGATATTTTAGTTGTCTTAAAACAATTGGAGAAAGAACTGACAAAAGGAAATGAAAGAAAAGAGAAAACATTATAAAGAACTAGTTCATCTAGGAGAATTTAAGAACAAATTGGTTTACTATGACCTAAAAGGAAGGAAACTGTATTTTTCGATTCCAGAAAGAACTTCTAAGTATCAACAGTACTTTATTCTTACCTTGATATTACTAGTTCTTCCATGTATTAGATTCCTGAATGGCCTGAAAATCTTTAGTATAGCTGAGCATAAGTATCTCTATTTGATTCTATTTTCTTTTATTTTCTTACTTATCGGGAAATTGCTGGATGTCTATTTTAAAAAAGACTTGGATTTGTATCCGGCTCTATTTACAGATTTGGAGTACTTAGAATTCCTAGAAATAGTAAAGAAAAGTGGAGTTGTTGTTTCTTCTGTACTTCGTGCTAGCTTTATTAGTTTGTTAGTATCATTGACCGTCTATCTAATATATCCTGGTTTTTTGACTTTGTTCTTCCACTCCATGCTTTTGTTTATTCTCTATTTGTGTATAGCCAATAGTTTACACAGACGAAAGAAGGTAATGGAGAGTTTGATAAGGAATGTGCGCACCAACTAAATCTTTTTGGTCTATGATAATTCTGCAATATTAAATAAAGGAAGCAAATTTATATGACAACAGAAATTCAGCAATATAAAAACTGTACAATATTAAAAGACAAAAATAATTATGAGATTATGTGGAGTAGAGGGAAAGAAGCGCTTAATTTTCCCATTAGCCAGGAATTAGCAGAACGTGTTTCAAAATCAGACAAAGATTCTTTAGAAGTAATGTTTTATTGTGAACATCATCATTGGCCAAAGAAAGATGAGTTAGTAGATTATAATCAATCGGATACGATTGTACATAGAGGTAATGGATTTATTGTATATGAGACAGATGGTTATTACGAAATTAGCTTCTTGAAAGAAATTGGCGGAGTCATAGGTCCTGAAGTATGCTATCCCATAACTAAGGAACTGATGGATAAAGCATTTGAATCTTCTAGAGGAGCATATGAAGTCATGATTTATGCTGAAACAGGGCACTGGCCTATAAGTGATTAGTAAATAGGTTTCAAATAGCAAAGGTGTTTTTAATGAAAGTAATCTATTTAAGCAAAAAAGATATGTTGGAAATCTGTCAAGATAGAATAGGAGAAGGCTATGAGATTAAGAGATAAATGGGAAGATGATTCAAATCAGTATAGAAGATATAATCTTAAACAAAAGATAAATTCGGTTATCTTTGGTCTAGCTATAGGTGATGCACTGGGAGTCCCTGTAGAGTTCAGAAATAGAGATACCTATCATATTTCAGATATGGTGGGTTATGGAACCTATAATCAACCAGCTGGTACCTGGTCAGATGATACTTCTTTATCCTTAGCACTTATTGAACACCTATGTGAGGATTCTGATTTGAATGGGTTGATGGATAAATTTGTAGCTTATCGTCAGGGCTACCTCACACCTTTTGGATACTGCTTTGATATTGGTGTTGCGACTAATCAGGCGATTGAACGGTATTTGGCAGGAGTCTCTCCAGAGAAATGTGGAGGAACTAGTGAGAGAGATAATGGCAATGGAGCTCTGATGAGGATATCTCCCTTAGCTTTGCTCTTATATGAAAATTTTGATTTCAGTTATAGATCAAAAATAATTGAGAAATATACTAAGCTGACTCATGCTCATCCAAGGTCTATCGTGGCATCTATTCTTTATGTCCAGCTTTTAATCGGTTTTCTTCTTAACATTCGTTTAGAAAAATTACTTTGTCAATTAAAACCTTATCTTGAAGATTATTTCAAGAAAAAACCAGAATACTGGGAAGAGTATCAGGAACATTTTAGAGAAATATTTGATAGAGAATTTTATCAAAAATCTAGGGAAGATATTGCTTCCACAGGCTATGTTGTTGATACCTTGAAGGCTTGTCTCTGGTGTTTAGGTATAACAGATAGTTTTGAAGAAGCTGTTCTAAAAGCCATTAATCTTGGAGGGGATACCGATACCATCGGTGCCATTACAGGTACCTTGGCTGGAGCCTACTATCAACTGGAAGGCATTCCAGAAAAATGGATTCAACAGCTGGCTAATAGAGAATTGATTGATGAAAAATGTCGGCAATTACTGGAACACTTATATAAACAATCAAAACAGTTCTTATTATTTGGCAACAATCAGAACAACTCGCCCTTTCTATGATAGAATAAATGAAACAATAGTTTACCGATAAACCATTGGTAAACTCTTACTGTACAAGAATTGTTACTACCAGATTGATGGTGATTTTCATACATCAGCAAGGCTGGAGATACCACTTACTTTAGCTTAGGAGATGATTGGAATAAAATTACAGTTGAATATGGTTTGGATGCAGAAGGTAGAGACATGTTCAAATATTTCAATCAACCTGCACTAGATGATGCAGTTGCACAAGGTAAGACCATTCGATTTTCTCATAATCCGACGTTGAAGATGTATGAAAAGTCAGCTATAAGATGGGAATGGGATTATTTAAAGGAACATCATGGATATAATGGATTAAAACCCAAAGGGGGGTACTGGTATGGAATTAAATAATATGGATATTTTATCAGATGAATTTTTTGATATAGTTAAAAGAGTATTTAAAAATAAAATTAATGGTATAGTGTTTGATGATATAGTTGATGAACCCAATCGTCATACATTCAAACTGAACTTCCGCGTCTATAATTTTGCCGGGGTAAAATTTCAGTACGAGAATGATTTCTTTGAGATTTATCTGTTTTTAAACGGAGAGGAAGGGTTATTACTTTCTAAGCCGAACAGTCGTTATATCGAAATAAGCGATTGGGATGCATATTTAAAAGAAATCATATTAGAAATCGAGTCGTATATCCCGGAGAAATATCTAAAAGCCAAGGGTTGGCGATAAAAAAGAAGGAGGTATTGGTATGGCTCAAGAAAGTATGGAAGCTATAAAACAAGAAGTAATTGAACGGATTCAGCGTTCCTTTGGAGATAGAGCCTCTGAAGTAACTATTTGTGAGTTGGTCGATGTCCCAAATCATCATATATTACGCCTCGTATTCAGGGCATATGACTACTATTGGGTTCAATTTAATTACGATAATGATTTATGCGGATTCTCTATTGTTTTGAATGATGAATTTGGAGCATCGCTTGAAAGCAAAATGCGTAGCTATATGGGAACAAAGGATTGGGATAACTACTTAAAAGAAATCATGGCAGAGATTGAACTGCGTATCCCCGATGAGTTCTTAAAAGCTAAGGGTTGGTTGTAGACTGAAACTCGTAGGGGAAAAAATATGTACGCCATTTATAAACAAAACAAATTTGAAGCGGAATATGAGAACAAGCATGAAGTAATTTTATATAGTCGTGTTAGATTTAAAGATTTTCAAAATTATATAAGTCCTTGGGGGAGGATATCTGATAATGTATTTACAAAAAAAGTCAAGATGGAAGAGCTAGACTATCTATACAGTATTCATTATGAAATTCAATATAAG
>NZ_KV831064.1:18002-18259 GCF_001836965.1 Streptococcus sp. HMSC063B03
AAATAAAGGATGAGTTGGGATTCAAGCAGATAAATAAGTTAGAATGGGCAAAAGAGATTGGTCGAAAAGACATTGAAGTCTTAAAAATAATCGAAACACCTTTAGGAATCTTTAAAGATCAGGGAGTTAAGGCAAAAAGTTTAGAAGGCCAAGCCATTGATAACTTTTTAAATTCTATTGAAAAGTAAAGTTATGATGCTGACGTTTAATCCTATAAAAAAATAAAAATGGATTGACTGGAGAGGGAAACTTCCAGA
>NZ_KV831064.1:18359-76664 GCF_001836965.1 Streptococcus sp. HMSC063B03
TGGCTTCTTGGTTAGCAGTCTATGATTTACCCCAAGAATTATTCTCTCTATTAGATAGTGGAGAGAGATCACTACTCGAAATATCTTGGAAGATTAAGCACAATTCTTGGCCACCGACGGAAGAAGAAAAGAAAGCTAGTGAGAAACAATTTATATTAAAAGGCTTAACTCCTTTAATAGCTAATCCTAAGAGTTGGGAATTATTTACTCAGGAAGAGCTTGAGACATTAATTCCACTTGCTGAACAAAAATGGATTGACTGGAGAGGGAAACTTCCAGATGATTATGTATCACCATTGAAATAGACAAAAAGAAATAGTATGACAACAGAAATTCAACAATACAAAAGTTGTACGATATTAAAAAACAATAATGATTATCAGATTCTGTGGAGTAGAGGGAAAGAAGTGCTTAATTTTCCCGTTAGCCAAGAATTAGTAGAACGAGTTGCAAAATCAGAAAAAGATTCGTTAGAAGTAATGTTTCATTGTGAACATCATCGTTGGCCAGAGAAAGATAAGTTAGAAGATTATAATCAATCAGATACGATTGTACATCGAGGCGATGGATTTGTTGTATATGAGACAGACGGCTATTACGAAATTTGCTTCTTTAAAGAAATTGGTGGAGCTATGGGGTCAGAAGTTCGCTATCCTATTACTAAAGAGCTGATGGATAGAGCATTTGAATCTTCTAGGGGATCATATGAGGTCATGATTTATGCCGAAACAGGAAACTGGCTTTTAATGTAAAATGGATGACATTATATAATATTTATAGTTGTGATGTCTGGACGGCTATTTCTTGAGGGAAGCCCTTCGTTTGGAAAAATTCTTAGCATAATCGTGTCTGTAATACTTACAGCTATTATACCAGCAGGAATCATGGGCGGTTTCTTTTCTGCTTCCTATGTCAAGAAATATCCAGATAGAAGAGAAATGCAGTAGGCTCGTTGTTATCAATTTTAATAAAATTAGGGAGAAAATTAGATGAAGAAATCAATTTTTAAAGCAAGTTTTGAGGAGAGTTTAAATTTATTAGATGATGGGTTTTTACAGTATCAGAAAAAAGATTATTATAATAAACTTGGGAAAGCCTTTAAGAAAGGGAGACCCTCTTTTTGGTTTGGTATTAAAACTTTTATTCTTAGTCTGTTGTTTCCGATAGGTGCAAATTTCATGCTCCTTGCTGTTACCCTATCATTGCAAAATTCTGATCCTAAAGATTTAAGGTTACCAGTTTCTCAGTATCCTTTGCTAACAGTCGAGCTTTATTTAATTTGCTTGTTAATTTGGTTGTTATTGGTATTAATGGGTAAATTCTTTAAACGGACGTTTATTCTCCCTTATCGTTATCGATTTCATATTATAACTTTTATAATATGGTTTGTGTTTGAATTTAATTTGCTGGCAACAACTATGTCTTTACCTATATTATCAATATGGGGGATCTTGGTATTTTTTGGACTTCTAGCATTCTTGGCTTATGTAATGTTAAGAACGGAGCTTAGAAGTTTGAAAAAACGAATGTATGGAGAAGTTAAGTCACCTACCTTACTCGATAAAATTGCCAAAGGCCTTGCTATTTATGGAGCAGGTATATTGGGCTTGGCTGTGATTGTTAATTTTATTTTCAAAGCTTTTTCTATTAATTTTTCCTCTTCCGTAACTGTTTTAGGTCTCTTTATATTTTGGATTCTATCAAATATTGGTGTAATCGCCATGATTGTATTCATGGAGTTTCCTTTCTTTTTAGAAGGTTATTACAAATGGAAATATCCTGAAGAATACCGCGAGTGGGAAGGGAAAACTGTAGAAGAGTGGTATGGAAAAAAATATTTAAAAAAACACAAGGAGTTATTAAAATAGGATTTGGACAAAGAGTATGAGGAAGAAATCAATTTTTAAAGCTAGTTTTGAAGAGAGTTTGAATTTGGAAGATGATGTTTTTTTACAGTATCAGAAAGGAAATGTTTTCTCTAAGTTAGAAACATATTATATGGAAGGAAAGTCTAAACTAGTTCTTCATATTCAGAATATTGTTTTGACTCTTATCGGTTCTGTCATTATAAACTTTATGATTCTTGTTTTCTCACTGTCCTTGCACGACTCTGATCCTAAAGATTTAAGATTGCCTATCTATCAACATCCATTACTAACAGCTGAGGTATATCTAGTCTGTTTCTTAATTTGGGTATTTATCATATTGATTGGTAAAGTTTTTAGAAAAGCTTTTATACTGCCTTATCGTAATCATTTTCATGTCATCACATTTCTAATTTGGCTTAGTCTTGAATTTAATCTGTTAGCGATTGATATGTCATTACCAACTTTATCTATTTGGATGGTTGCTGCTATTTTTGTTTTTATTACTATATTAGCCTATTTTATGTTTAGCCTTGAAATTGAAAGTCTTAAAAAACTGATGTATGGTAATGGAAGTGGCTCTTCTCTTCGAAACAAAATTGCCAAAAAGATAGCGATTTATGGAATGAGTTTTTTGGGAATTGGAGTAATTATAAACTTTATTATAAAAAGTTTTTCCATAAAGTTTTCAACTTCATTGGAAGGATTAGGTCTTTTGATAACATGGATTATCCTAAATATTGCTGTGATTGCTATGCTAATTTACATCGAATTTCCTAGTTATTTACAAGCATTCTACAAATGGAAATACCCAGAAGAATATCGTCAGTGGGAAGGTAAGACTGTAGAGGAATGGTATGGGATGAAATATTTAAAGAAGCATAAAAAATTATTAAACCGTAACTGACTTATCAAATAGAAGCACTTTAAATGGAGTGAACTATCTGATTATTATTTCTCATCAAACTCAAATTCACTAGCAAGTTGAAGGAATTTTCAGAATCAATCAATGGAGTAACTAAATGCAGGCATATAAATTGAAAAATAAAGAGAATTATAAATATTTTGTCAAACATTATCTAGAGGTGATGAAGGAAGGGAAAGAAGCAGAAGCATTTCTAGGAACAGAAACTAAGTATCGTTTTCGGCAACGAGATTCTTATGAACTTGACAGTACAGACATTAGCGTATTGATGGAATATTGCTTATTCCCTCTGTATGTAGAAGGTGATGAGGATATAGCAAGAAGAACTTTTGACATCTTGAAGGATTTTAGCTTATCGATTGACTTAGTCAAATTAGATAAGGTGACTGATTATATCTCTATTCAAAACTGGTTTTTAACTGAATATTCTAATCTTCCCTTTGTTATTGAAACAGATGAGTTAGTAAGAAATATTATAGAAAGTATTTCAAAATTATCAGATGATCAGAAACGTACGTATACTTATGAAAGACTCTGTAATGTATTAGACCGTAGTCCGTTATACAGACAGTGTGATGAAGAAAAGGTAGAGAAGATTCTCAAGGAATTCAAGGAAAAATACTACAATCCACCAAAGGTAGTAAAAACCATTAAAACAGTTGAGAAAATTGAACTAGACGTTACAAGTATCGATGCGATAGGTGTCTCTGATGACCATCTAGAGTTGTTGTTGATTGATGAAAACGAATGGATAGAGTCTCTGGAAGAGGAACATCTCTTGAAACTTCAAGAAAAACTCAACAACTATATCTACTTCCTCGAAAGCAAGCAGTATGTGGAGCGATATGGCGATAAGTTTGACAAAAAAGTCATCCATATTACCTTCCAGTATTCCCCATCGGATAATGGACTAGCCTTTCTCGCAGCGGTTCAGAAGACATTGCAACCGACTGATATGAGTTTGAAGGTAGAATTACTGGATGATGACATTTTTTCAGATAAGGAAAACATATCGGAAGACTCAAATCATTCCAATCAAAATCAAGAAAATCTATCCAAAGAAAGATATCTCCAGATTAAAAAAGAATATAAAATACGACTAGTATTAGTAAATTTTCTTTTAGTCCTTTCTTTTATACTATATTTGCTAATAGTTCTAAGTCTTTCTAGACATGTCCCATTTATAGCAACAGTTATGGGTACTGTTATTCCCTTTAATCACTTTCTACTGGTCCCAGTTTGGCAAGAGAAAAAAGCGATTGAAGAAGAACATCCTGAATGGAAGAACCTTAGCACAAGTGGAGTCAAAGTTCATTCGTTAGAATCGAGTAAAAGAACTTTGGCGTGTATAGGAACAGTTCTGGCCTTATTCTTCTCTTTTGCGATGATCTACAGACCGGTTAAAGAAAATTCTAAAATTCCTACTATTGAGGAAATTAAAAATATACCTAAGATTGATAGTAACTACATTCCTAAGTCAAAGAAAAGTTCAAATTATGAACCTGCATCTACTACGACAACATCAGATTTGAATGAGAACCCATCAACTGAAGAAAGTACACAAAATCAAACTTCAAGTAAGGAGAGTCAAAATTACCCTTACCATATTTCTGGAATGAGTGATGAGGGAGTTAAGAGGGTCATTGATAAAACATTGAAAGATTTAAAAGAGAAACGAGAGAATGAACAAAATATAGAACAGACGGAGTCAGGAAATGAGTGACGTAAGACCTGATAGTTTGTAGTTGTAAATATGGTATAATGGAATACGTGGAGGGATAAAATGGATAAAGAATATCTAGTTTATGAAGATAAAGTATATTCTAATTTTGTGAATTATATAAATGGATATATTCTTCTATCAAAAGCTCCAGCGATGTTGGAAGAGGGCTACGTTCCCTATAGTTTCTATGAATCTGGTGATTATGAAGGGTTATACGGGAAGTTCCTGTCTTATAGTGAAGTTACGCAAAGATATAGCGTTTATGATCGTGTCCTATATAAAGGTCAGGAATTTGCAATTGCTGGTCACAAGCATGGAGATGATGATTTTACAGCACCTGATTCTTATGTGCGAATATTGGTTTCTGATAAAGAATTTTTAAATGAAAACAATATAGCAGATGGCGCGTCATTGATGGATGATAAGTACGGTCATATTACGTATGCATCAGGAAAAATCCCTGTCAGCGAAGTAACGATTCTACGTCGTAGAAAGGATTTGCCAGTAGACCGAAGGAGAAAAATATGAAATCAGTTAATTTTACAATAAAAAGCAACCAATCACTAAGAATTGGTGAGGTGCTTCAAGCAGAACTTTTTGAATGTTACAGCGTTTCCGCTAAGGATGCAGGATTAAAGCCATCTGCAGACTCTCTTATTTCGGATTTCCATTCTGTTCAGTTTGGGGTCAAAGAGAAGTCTAGTCTAGGGTTCCGTCTATCTTTTGATGGTCAAGCCTATCAGGTATCTGTTCCAGATTTGGCGACAGCTTCTGACTGGACTGGGGCCTTGATGTTCTTGAAAACATTGCTGGTTCTTTTAGATGTAAGAGTGTGTGAACATGATGGCGTGGACTATGATAAAGATTCTATTCTAGAATTTCATTTCACAGATATTTTCTTATCAGCTCTCTCAGAATTGACTAAGGAAGTAAAAGTTCATCCTATAGTAGAAGTTATGGGAGTGAAACGTCCTATTTACATCAATGAACTTTACCTAGGGCAGATTATCCATGTGCCGGATGATCAACTCTTAAATAGTTATGACCAGCGTTTGCGCTTTACCCAACAGCTAAATGCTTATTACTCTGAGCAACAAGTTTTTAAAGTAGAGCAAAATGGAGAGGACATCATTATCCCTATCAATTATCTAAATAGTGAAGGACGAACAATCTTACCGGCTCAACCAGAGCTAGAACCTCAATATTTACAAGAGTATCGAGGAAGTAAGGTTGCAGTTGCACGACTATTTATAATGACAGCCGATGGGGAAAAACTAGCCGAAGTTCCTTATCGTCAGTTCTTAGAGTCGTTGACTGAGGGAATCTATATGCTGGATGCCAAGTATGTTCTTGTGGACCCAATTTCTCCTGAAATGTTGCAGAAGTTATCGCAGAACTAACATTCTAAGAAACTTATTAGTCCGTTCATGGCTGAAAAGTTTACCATCTGATAGTTTTTCAGGTGGTTTTCTTTTTCCTTAAGTTCCCCATTTTATTTTTTCTGTATTTATTTTATGCTATAATAAGACAAAGCTTTAATACTATCATTCAACAACAGATGGAGTAAATACATAGAAATAGGTAGAATTAACCAATGGAGTAAATAAATGAAGAAATTTGAAATACCAGAGCCTAAAGAATATGAATCTTTTGTTAATTTTTATCGTGATATGATGAGAGAAGGGAAAGAGGAGGAAGCTTTTTTAGGTACAAATCCAAAATATCGTATATGGCAAAGGGATTCTTATGAACTTGATAGCACAGATATTTTAGTATTGATGGATTATTGCTTATTCCCTCTGTATGTGGAAGGTGATGAGGATATAGCTAAAAGAACTTTTGACATCTTGAAAGAGTTTAGTTTATCTAATGATTTAATGAGATTAAAGAAAGTAACGAAATATATTTCTATTCAAAGTAGATGGGTAAAGAAATATACAAGCCTTCCCTTTGTTATTGAAACAGATGAATTGGTAAGAAATATTATAGAAAGCATTTCAAAATTATCTGATGAGCAGAAACATACGTATACCTATGAAAGACTATGTAATGTATTAGACCGTAGTCCATTATACAGGCAGTGTGATGAAGAAAAGGTAGAGAAGATTCTTAAGGAATTCAAGGAAAAATACTACAATCCACCAAAGGTAGTAAAAACCATTAAAACAGTTGAGAAAATTGAACTAGACGTTACAAGCATCGATGCGATGGGTGTTTCAGATGACCATTTGGAGTTGTTGTTGATTGATGAAAACAAATGGATTGAGTCATTAGAAGAGGAGCATCTCTTGAAACTTCAAGAAAAACTCAATAACTATATCTACTTCCTCGAAAGCAAGCAGTATGTGGCACGATATGGCGATAGTTTTGACAAAAAAGTTATCCATATCACCTTCCAATATTCTCCATCTGATAATGGACTAGCCTTTCTTGCAGCTGTTCAGAAGGTATTGCAACCTACAGATATGAGTTTGAAAGTAGAATTGCCCGAGTGATAAAGTCTCCATTTGATATAACAGCTGTTCATTTTGTTTTTGTACTCTCAAGATTTTAGTGACTGTGCAACAGCCATTCAATTTATTAATTTACTCTTATTATGACATGTTCATACTAAAAACCGCTCAGCCGAGCGGTTTTCGTCTATTCTTATCTTTTTACAGTACCCATGTACGGATAGCATGGGCAACGCCGGATTCGTCATTTGTTTTGGTGATGTATTTGGCGATTTTTTTGATTTCTAGATTTCCATTTTTCATGACAACGGGGTTTCCAACGACTTCCAGCATGGCACGGTCGTTTTCTTCGTCACCGATAGCCATGGTTTCATCTTTGGTCAATCCGAGTTTTTCAGCTAAGTGAGTGATGGCTGAACCTTTGTCCACATTCTTTTTAAGGAGTTCGAGGTAGAAAGGTGCAGATTTGTTGATAGAGTAGCGCTCGTAAAATTTTGCTGGTATCTTTTCAATCGCAGCATCGAGAATCTCTGGTTCATCGATGAACATACACTTGACGATTTCCTTGCCAGCCATTTCTTCAGGTGTACGGTAGAAGATGGGCATGCTGACGAGGGTTGATTCGTGCACTGTGTATTTTCCGATATTGCGATTGGCAGTATAGATACCGTCCTTGGTAATGGCGTGCATGTGGACACCGAGCTTACGACTGAGAAATTCCATATCCAGATAATCCTCATAAGTCAATGATTCGCTGATAATCTCATGTCCTGTAGCGGTTTCTTGGACAAGGGCACCATTGAAAGTCACCACATAGTCACCCTCGTCTCTCAACTGCAAGTCGTCTAGAAGTTTGGCAACACCTGCGATGGGGCGGCCAGTTGCAATCACGATTTTGACACCAGCTTCTTTGGCATCTTGGATGGCAGAAAAGACTTCAGGAGTAATCTCCTTTTGGCTATTGACTAGGGTTCCGTCGATATCGACGGCGATTAGTTTAATACTCATAAATTTCCTCTTCTAGTTTTTATTTGGGGTAAAATGATCGTTCTCAATCAAGTGTAAAAATTGCTGGGTGATACTTGCGAAGATGCTGTTTTGGTCCAACATTTCTTTAGGGAAATAGAAACGATTATCTCCGTGGCGACTGCCAGCAAGAGATTGAACGATAGGAGAAAGGCTAGAGAGTTCTGCTAGTTCTCCATTTTTCTGTAGAATCTCAATCTGTGTCCGTGGGTTTTCAGATTCGGGACGATAGATATCATAAGGGAGGTCAAAGTTCTTATGAATGGCAGTGTAGTAGTCAGGATCAAAGCCGATATCTTCAACCAATTTTCTCATGCTAGCGAGTTGGTCTTGATCCTCTTGTGAAAAGGTAATGGATTTAAAGACCTTGCGGTTGACAAAGCGTTGCGACAGGTCTGCGAGAATCTTGTCAGGACTGGTCATCCAGAGTTGGAAGTAGGTATTCATCACACCATCATCCAGAGCCAGATAATCAGACAAGGTCACATTTTTTTCAAAGAAAGGCAGCAAATGGGGAGAAGTTCGTGCAAAGAAATCTTTGTCTTTAGGATAGAGTTCCTTGGCGCGCTTGAGGAGATTCTGAAGGAGAACTTCCATGGCGCGTGTTGCTGGGTGGAAATAGACCTGCATATACATCTGGTAGCGACTGAGAACATAGTCTTCGATGGCATGCATGCCATTGCGCTGAAAGGCGATACCATTTTCGACAGGACGAATGACTCGGAGGATCCGAGTCAGGTCAAATTCCCCATAAGATGCTCCTGTAAAATAGGAGTCGCGCAAGAGATAGTCCATGCGGTCCGCATCAATCTGACTAGAAATGAGTTGCACGACCTGCTTGTTAGGATAGGTATGGTCGATGACACTGGCAACCTTTTCTGGGAAATCAGGTGCCACTTGCAGCAGGACTTGGTGAATCTCTGTCTCAGGACTCTGAATAATCTCCTGAGTAATGGCTTCATGGTCTGTATCAAAGAGATTTTCAAAAGTATGGGAGTAGGCACCATGTCCAAGGTCATGTAGGAGAGCAGCGGTCATGGTCAAGAGAGACTCGGCAGGATTCCATTCTTCAGGATATTTTTCTTCAAAAATCTCCGTGATACGTCGTGCAATTTCATAGACTCCTAGACAGTGAGAGAAGCGACTATGTTCTCCACCGTGGAAGGTATAACTGGAAGTTCCCAGTTGTTTGATACGACGCAAACGCTGAAATTCTTTTGTATTAATCAAGTCGTAGATGATTTGATTATCGACATGGATGTAGTTGTGAACTGGGTCACGGAATACTTTTTCGTTCATATGACCATTATAGCAAAAAGCTAGAGTTTTTGGTAAAATAGTAGGACAAGAGACAAGAAAGAGGACTTGATGTGAAGATTCGAATGCGAAATACGATTCAGTTTGATGAGCAGTTGGAAGTGATTGACCAACTCTATGATGTAGAAGTGCATGAAAAAGGAGATTATAGCTACCTGCTTTTCTATAATGAGGAAAAGGAAAAAGTGGTTATTAAATTTCATGGTCAAGAGTTGGTGATGAGCCGATTTTCCAATCCCAAGACCATTATGCGCTTTCTAAAGGATAGTGATAGTTTGGCCTATATTCCGACACCTATGGGTATGCAGGAGTTTATCATCCAAACGAGCCGTTATGAAGTTAATGGGCAAAAGATTCATTTAGACTATCAGCTACAAAATCAAGAGGGACATCCCTTTGCCAACTATCAATTGGAAATTACTTGGGGCTAGGTATGGCTGGGGACGAGGTTATAGCAACGAAGCTGATAAAGTTTATGAAATCAAGCTTTTCTTGCACATTTTTAGTAGCTGAAACATTTATTTTTTCAGATTAAGGTTATAACACTCATTCCATTACCTATTATTTATGAAAGCTAAATATAATATCCGTCTTCCCTTATACTTGTTCCAAATGAGTAAATAGGATTTGAGGTCTAGCGATTGTGATTATTGTATATTCAAAATTTAAAAATTGATAAAAGGGACAGTGAATATCCCTTTTTATTTTTATCGAATTCAGAGTTTTAGATAGGATAGATTGGTAAATAATGAAGAAAATATTTTGGAAAAATAGCCCCAAAAAGGGGATTTGTCTTCCAAATAGTACTAACATTATCCATGTTGGTTTTTCTTCTTGTTTTCGTGAGTCTTTATAAAGTAATCTATCTCCTTTTGAGACCTAAGGATAACAACTTTATCTGGATAGGTTTCTTGAACCCACTTGTAGCGTTCTTTAGCAGTTTTGCTCCGCCCATCCCTGAGAATCCATCTGATAAACTCCCAATTAAATTGTTCTTGACAACCAACTGCCATACTTTCTCTTACTTTTCCCCGGTATTTAAGATAACGTTTAAAGGCTCGAAAGAGACAGGTCAATGGCGAAAAATTAAGAAAGATGATTTGATCAGCATCCTGCATTCTTTCCTCATAGAAACACCAAGAATAATTACCATCAATAACCCAAGCTTCATGATTGGTGAGAAAGTTATTCATCTCGGCCAACATCCATTCGCGGTCGCTGTCTTGCCAACCAGGTTGAAATTGGAGTGTGTCCATGTGAAGTTTTGGGATGGAGTAGCAGTGAGACAACTTTTCGGCTAGAGTTGACTTACCAGCACCAGAATATCCGATGATTGCGATTTTCATTTTCTACCTTTTCGTATTTGGAGACAAAAAAACAGCCTCTATGGACTGTTTCTTATTTAGCAAGTTTAGCTGAAAGACGAGCTTTGTCGCGGCTTGCTTTGTTTTTGTGAATCAAACCTTTAGTTTCTGCTTTATCGATAGCTGAGCTAGCAGCACGGAAAAGTTCTTCAGATGGGTTTGCTTCGAATGCTTTGATAGCAGTACGCATAGCTGATTTTTGAGCTGAGTTCTTTTCGTTTTGTTTAACGTTCAATTCAGCGCGTTTGATAGCTGATTTAATGTTTGCCAATGTTCTTACCTCCATATTTACTAACTATACCATTATATCTGAAAACTTACGTTTTGACAAGGGAAAATTATTTTTTTAAGTAAATTTCATCGATTTCATGGTTCTTTGTTTTATGAAGAATCACTTCTGCACGATTTCTAGTTGGTTCAATATAATTTTGTAGATTTGTGAGATTGATACTGGTCCAGACCTGATGGGCAAAGGATTCCACTTCCCCAATAGGCATTTGTGTAAAACGATAATAGTAGCTATCAGGGTCGTTTTGGGCTAGGCTCAGCATCTTCAAGAAACGGTCCAGATACCAACTCTCGATGTCATCGACTGCAGCATCAACATAGATGGAAAAGTCAAAGAAGTCAGTGATATAGAGACGCTCGTTTTGTGGGTTTTGAAAGACATTAATCCCCTCGACAATCACAAAATCAGCAGCTTTGACACTTTGTTTTTCCTCAGGAACGATGTCGTAGACTTCATGAGAATAGACAGGAATATCCACATCTTGTCCATTTTTGATGTGATCCAAGAAGTTGAGAAGAGCTTCCATATCATAGCTTTCAGGAAATCCCTTCCGATTTAGAATCCCTTGCTCAATCAAGGTATGGTTGGGATAGAGAAAGCCGTCAGTTGTTACCAACTCAACCCTAGCATCTGTAAGTGTACGGGACAGTAGGATCTGAAGCAGGCGGCTGGTTGTTGATTTTCCAACGGCAACACTCCCAGAAACTCCAATGATAAAAGGTTGGGATTTGCTTTCACGTTGAAGGAAAATTCCTTTTGAAAAGGCCAAGTCATCCTTGGTACGCTTGTAAATCTGGATGAGATGGGCTAGGGGGAGATAGACATCGGTAACATCCTGTAAGCTAATCTGGTCATTAAAACTCTTGATAGATTCTAATTCCTCTTCTGTCAAAGGAGGTGTCGTCTTTCTATGTAAAGATTGCCAAGTCTTGCGGCAGATTTTTTCAAAATGTAAAAATTCGTTGGTCATAAGTTTGTCTTTCTGATTTGATATCTTAGTATAGCATATTTTGGGACTAAAAACATCTAGTATCTTATAGAAAAAGTTTCTCTCGATTAAAACAATAATGACAAACTACATCGTATTGTCAAATTACTTGGAAACGATTTAATATTTCGTTAAATTATGGTAAAATAGTTTCATGAGTAAAATGTATTATGCAGAAAATCCTGACGCTGCTCACGACATTCATGAGTTGAGAGTAGAGTTGTTGGGACAAAAAATGACCTTTTTGACGGATGCTGGTGTTTTTAGCAAGAAAATGGTTGACTTTGGAAGTCAACTCTTGCTCAAGTGTCTTGAGGTCAGCCAAGGAGAAACTGTCCTTGATGTAGGCTGTGGTTACGGGCCTTTGGGTTTGTCTTTGGCTAAGGCTTATGGAGTTCAGGCGACCATGGTTGATATCAATAATCGTGCCTTGGATTTGGCGCGACAAAATGCTGAACGAAATAAAGTAGAAGCGACGATTTTCCAGTCCAATATCTATGAACAAGTTGAAGGCACATTTGACCACGTCATTTCCAATCCTCCTATCCGTGCGGGCAAGCAAGTGGTTCATGAAATCATTGAGAAAAGTAAAGATTTCTTGGAAACTGGTGGAGATTTAACAATCGTTATCCAGAAGAAACAAGGGGCTCCAAGTGCTAAGTCTAAGATGGAAGAAGTGTTTGGCAATTGTGAAATTGTCAAAAAAGATAAGGGATACTATATCCTTAGAAGTGTGAAAGAATGAGAGCAGTTGATTTAATCCAAAAAAAACGAGACGGTCAAGAACTGACTTCGAGTGAAATTGAATGGCTGGTAGAAGGCTATGTGTCAGGAATTGTCCCTGATTATCAGATGTCTGCCTTTGCTATGGCTGTTTATTTCAAAGGAATGACGACTCGAGAAATCTCTGACCTAACTATGAAGATGGTCAAGACAGGGCAAGAGTTTGATTTATCAGCTATTGATGGGGTTAAGGTTGACAAGCATTCTACGGGTGGTGTTGGTGACAAGGTGACCTTGATTTTGGCTCCCCTTGTTGCTAGCTTCGGTGTGCCTGTGGCAAAAATGAGTGGTCGTGGTCTCGGCCATACAGGCGGAACAATTGATAAATTGGAGTCCATTAAGGGTTATCAAGTAGAACGTAGTCAAGAGGATTTCATTAATCAAGTGCAGGATATTGGAGTATCTGTCATTGGGCAATCAGATCAGCTGGTCAAAGCGGATAAGCTTCTCTACGCTCTCCGTGATGTGACCGCAACTGTTGACACGATTCCTTTGATTGCGAGTTCGGTGATGAGCAAGAAAATTGCGGCAGGTGCGGATGCTATTTTGCTAGACGTGACTGTCGGAGAAGGTGCTTTCATGAAGACGGTTGATGAGGCACGCGAATTGGCTCAAACCATGGTGGATCTTGGTAAGGCTGTTGGTCGAAAGACGGTAGCAGTGATTACGGATATGAGTCAGCCCTTGGGACGAGCGATTGGAAATCGTCTGGAGATCCTTGAAGCATTGGAGATTTTACAAGGTCAAGGCCGTCAGGATATTACCCACTTCATCTGTGAATTGGCTCAAATTATGCTTGGCCTGGCAAATGTAAACAAGACAGTTGAAGAAGTTCGCCAACATCTTGAAAATGGCCAAGCACTGGCTAAGTTTGAGGAGATGGTCCAAGCTCAAGGTGGAGACTTGGAAGACCTCTATCGTCCTGTCAATGTTACCCATGTGGTGGAAATCCCTGCTCAGGAAACGGGTATCATTTCAGCTCTTCCAGCTATGGAATTTGGGCTTTATGCTATGAGACTGGGGGCAGGCCGTGCAGTCAAGTCTGATGCCTTGGACTATGAAACAGGAATTGTTTTTGAAAAGAAAGTTGGAGATTCCGTTCAAAAGGGAGAAATTGTTGCAAAAGTATACACAAATGGAAAAATTTTTCCTCAGCTAGTTACAGATTTTCAAAAATATGTTAAAATAAATGATAGCGTGCAAAGTTTACGAGAAATTATAGAAATCATCTCATAAACCGCAGGAGAATCCGAAGATGAAATTAAATAAATATATCGATCATACGCTTTTAAAACAAGATGCGACAGAAAATCAAATTGATTGTTTGCTGTCTGAGGCTAGAGAGTATGATTTTGCCAGTGTTTGCGTCAATCCGACCTGGGTTGAACATGCTAAAAAAGGGCTTGAAGGCACAGATGTCAAGGTCTGTACAGTAGTAGGTTTCCCCTTGGGAGCAACAACTTCGGCCGTGAAAGCTTTTGAAACCAAAGAAGCTATCCAAAATGGTGCAGACGAGATTGATATGGTGATTAATGTTGGGGCTCTCAAATCAGGTAATCTTGATTTGATTGAGTCTGATATTCGCGCAGTAGTGGAAGCAAGTGGAGACAAGTTAGTGAAAGTCATTATTGAAGCTTGCCTTCTGACAGACCAAGAAAAAGTTGTAGCCTGCCAATTAGCTCAAAAAGCTAGAGCTGATTTTGTTAAAACATCTACTGGCTTTTCAACTGGTGGTGCGACGGTAGCAGATGTTAGATTAATGCGTGAAACAGTTGGTCCTGATATGGGTGTCAAGGCTGCTGGGGGAGCTCGTTCTTATGCAGATGCTCTTGCATTTGTAGAAGCAGGGGCGACCCGTATCGGAACTTCAGCTGGGGTAGCCATTTTAAAAGGAGAATTGGCTGATGGCGACTACTGAGTTGATTGAACTAGCAATTGAAACCAGCAAGAAAGCCTATGTGCCCTATTCTCATTTTCCAGTCGGAGCTGTTTTAGTGGCGAAAGATGGGAACATTTATACAGGTGTCAATATTGAGAATGCTAGTTATTCTTTGACTAACTGTGGAGAACGTACAGCGATTTTTAAAGCAGTTTCTGAAGGCCAAATAGAATTTTCAGAATTGATTGTCTATGGACAAACTGAAAAACCAATTTCGCCATGTGGTGCTTGTCGCCAAGTGATGGCTGAATTTTTTGAACAAGATCTAAAAGTGACCTTAGTCGCAAAAGATAAATCGACGGTCGAGATGACGGTCGGGGAATTACTTCCATACTCTTTTACAGACTTAAACTAGTCTGAGTCGCTCTCTGAGTGACACGGTCCTTGTGGCCAACCAATCCATACTTGCAACATCGTTGCACATCTTATTTAGGAGGTTCAGTAATGAACAAGAAACAATGGCTAGGCCTTGGTCTAGTTGCAGTGGCAGCAGTTGGACTTGCTGCATGTGGTAACCGCTCTTCTCGTAACGCAGCTTCATCTTCTGATGTGAAGACAAAAGCAGCAATCGTCACTGATACTGGTGGTGTTGATGACAAATCATTCAACCAATCAGCTTGGGAAGGTTTGCAAGACTGGGGTAAAGAACATAATCTTTCAAAAGGTAATGGATTTACTTATTATCAATCTGACAGTGAAGCAGATTACGGAAACAATTTTAACACAGCTGCATCTAATAACTACAACTTGGTTTTTGGTATCGGTTTTAAACTTAAAGATGCAGTTAACGATGCTGCTAGAGAACATTCAGATAAAAACTACGTTTTGATTGACGATGTGCTTAAAGATCAAAAGAATGTTGTGAGTGCTACGTTTGCTGATAACGAAGCGGCTTACCTTGCTGGTGTAGCAGCTGCTAAAACAACTAAAACAAAACAAGTTGGTTTTATAGGTGGCTTGGAATCTGAAGTTATTTTACGTTTTGCAGCTGGATTTAAAGCTGGTGTTGAATCAGTAGACCCTTCTATCAAAGTACAAGTTGACTACGCTGGTTCATTTAGTGATGCTGCTAAAGGTAAAACAATTGCAGCAGCACAATACGCAGCTGGTACAGACGTTATTTACCAAGCAGCAGGTGGAACAGGTGCAGGTGTCTTTGCGGAAGCAAAATCACTCAACGAAAGCCGTTCTGAAAGTGAAAAAGTTTGGGTTATCGGTGTTGACCGTGACCAAGAAGCAGAAGGTAAATACACTTCTAAAGATGGTAAAGAATCAAACTTTGTTCTTGTATCTACTTTGAAACAAGTTGGTACAACTGTAAAAGATATTGCTAACAAGGCAGAAAAAGGTGAATTCCCTGGCGGTCAAGTAATCGTTTACTCATTGAAAGATAAAGGGGTTGACTTGGCAGTAACAAACCTTTCAGAAGAAGGTAAAAAAGCTGTCGAAGATGCAAAAGCTAAAATCCTTGATGGAAGCGTAAAAGTTCCTGAAAAATAATGGATGGAAGTCATTTCTTAGGAAGCGGCCCTCGGCCGCTTTTTTAAGAGTTGAGGCAAAGTCATTTTGTCTCAGTAAAGCTTGCTACTAGACAAACTAGCAAGTTTTATTGAAATAAAATAAGACTCTGAAAGGAAGAGCACATGGCACACGAAAATGTCATTGAGATGCGTGATATTACCAAGGTGTTTGGTGAATTTGTTGCCAACGACAAAATCAACCTGCACCTACGAAAAGGTGAAATTCATGCACTTTTAGGAGAAAATGGGGCTGGAAAGTCCACGCTCATGAACATGTTAGCAGGGCTTCTTGAACCAACCAGTGGTGAAATTGTGGTCAACGGTCAAGTTGTCAACCTCGACTCACCATCTAAAGCAGCTAGCTTGGGAATCGGGATGGTTCACCAGCACTTTATGTTGGTAGAAGCTTTCACAGTGGCTGAAAACATCATTTTAGGAAGTGAATTGACTAAAAATGGTGTGCTAGATATTGCTGGAGCTAGCAAAGAAATCAAGGCTCTTTCTGAACGTTATGGCTTAGCTGTGGATCCTTCTGCTAAAGTGGCAGACATCTCAGTTGGAGCCCAACAACGTGTAGAAATTTTAAAAACCCTTTATCGGGGAGCTGATATCCTTATCTTTGACGAACCAACGGCTGTTTTGACTCCATCAGAAATTGATGAGTTGATGGCTATTATGAAAAATCTTGTCAAAGAAGGAAAATCAATTATCTTGATCACTCACAAGTTGGACGAGATTCGCGCAGTTTCTGACCGCGTTACAGTTATCCGTCGTGGGAAATCAATTGAAACCGTCGAAATCGCAGGGGCTACCAATGCTGATTTGGCAGAAATGATGGTAGGACGTTCTGTTTCCTTTAAAACCGAGAAGCAAGCCTCTCAACCCAAAGAAGTGGTCTTGTCTATTAAAGATTTGGTGGTCAATGAAAACCGCGGTGTCCCAGCTGTGAAAAATCTGTCCTTGGATGTTCGTGCTGGAGAGATTGTTGGTATTGCGGGGATTGATGGGAATGGTCAGTCTGAACTCATTCAAGCCATTACAGGTCTTCGCAATGTTGAATCTGGTAGCATTGAGCTAAAAGGAGATTCAATTGTAGGCTTGCACCCACGTCAGATTACAGAGTTGAGTGTTGGGCACGTTCCAGAAGACCGTCACCGTGATGGCTTGATTTTGGAAATGATGATTTCTGAAAATATTGCCCTTCAAACCTACTACAAAGAACCACATAGTAAAAATGGAATTTTGAACTATTCAAATATTACTTCTTATGCTAAAAAGCTAATGGAAGAGTTTGATGTTCGTGCTGCAAATGAATTTGTTCCTGCAGCGGCACTCTCAGGAGGAAATCAACAAAAAGCAATTATTGCTCGTGAAATTGATCGTGATCCTGATCTCCTTATCGTCAGCCAGCCAACTCGTGGGTTGGATGTCGGTGCCATTGAATATATCCACAAACGTTTGATTGAAGAGCGTGATAACGGGAAGGCTGTTCTTGTTGTCAGCTTTGAATTGGATGAGATTTTAAACGTCTCAGACCGTATTGCCGTTATCCACGATGGTAAGATTCAAGGTATTGTATCACCAGAAACAACCAATAAACAAGAACTTGGTGTCTTGATGGCTGGTGGAAACTTGGGAAAGGAGAAGAGTGATGTCTAAAAAATTACAACAAATTTCGGTTCCCTTGATTTCTGTCTTCCTAGGAATTTTACTTGGAGCCATTGTCATGTGGATCTTCGGTTATGATGCTATTTGGGGCTACGAAGAATTGTTCTATACAGCCTTTGGTAGTCTGCGTGGGATTGGTGAAATCTTCCGTGCTATGGGACCTCTAATCTTGATTGGTCTTGGTTTTGCTGTTGCAAGTCGTGCTGGTTTCTTTAACGTCGGACTTCCTGGTCAGGCTTTGGCAGGCTGGATTCTCAGTGGTTGGTTTGCCTTATCTCATCCAGATATGCCGCGTCCCTTGATGATTTTAGCGACTATCGTGATTGCCTTGATTGCTGGTGGGATTGTCGGCGCGATTCCGGGTATTCTTAGAGCCTATCTTGGGACATCAGAGGTTATCGTAACCATCATGATGAACTACATTGTCTTGTATGTAGGAAATGCCTTTATCCATGCCTTTCCTAAAGACTTCATGCAAAGTACAGATTCTACGATTCGTGTTGGGGCTAATGCAACCTATCAGACACCTTGGTTGGCTGAGTTGACTGGTAATTCGCGGATGAATATTGGTATTTTCTTTGCCATCATTGCCGTTGCAGTTATTTGGTTTATGCTCAAGAAAACAACTCTTGGTTTTGAAATTCGTGCAGTTGGTCTTAATCCACATGCTTCAGAATATGCTGGTATTTCTTCAAAACGGACTATTATCCTATCAATGATTATTTCAGGTGCCTTGGCAGGTCTTGGTGGTGCTGTTGAAGGTCTGGGAACCTTCCAGAATGTTTATGTTCAGGGATCATCCTTAGCTGTCGGGTTTAACGGGATGGCAGTTAGTCTGCTTGCGGCCAACTCACCAATTGGTATTCTCTTTGCAGCCTTCCTATTTGGTGTTCTCCAAGTTGGAGCCCCTGGTATGAATGCGGCGCAGGTACCGTCTGAGCTTGTCAGCATTGTAACAGCGTCTATTATCTTCTTTGTCAGTGTTCATTACCTTATCGAACGCTTTGTCAAACCGAAAAAACAAGTTAAAGGAGGTAAGTAAAGATGTCTATTACAACCTTGCTCACCCTCTTGGTGTCTTCTATGCTGATTTACTCAGCGCCCCTCATCTTTACAAGTATCGGTGGTGTTTTCTCTGAACGTGGTGGTGTGGTAAACGTCGGCCTTGAAGGAATTATGGTTATGGGTGCCTTTTCTGGAGTCGTCTTTAACCTTGAATTTGCAGAACAATTTGGAGCAGCAACTCCATGGCTATCCTTGCTTGTAGCAGGATTGGTTGGAGGCCTCTTCTCTATCATCCACGCAGCAGCGACGGTTCATTTCCGTGCAGACCATGTTGTCAGCGGTACGGTATTGAACTTGATGGCGCCTGCCCTGGCTGTTTTCTTGGTGAAAGTTCTTTATAACAAAGGACAAACCGACAACCTAAGTCAGACTTTTGGACGCTTTGATTTCCCAGTCTTGGCAAATATCCCAGTTATCGGTGATATATTCTTCAAGTCAACAAGTCTGCTAGGTTATATCGCGATTGTCTTCTCATTCCTTGCTTGGTTTATTCTCTTTAAGACTCGCTTTGGTCTTCGTCTCCGCTCCGTCGGTGAACACCCTCAAGCAGCGGACACTTTGGGAATCAATGTCTACAAAATGAGATATTTAGGGGTTATCATTTCAGGTTTCCTAGGTGGAATTGGTGGAGCTATTTATGCTCAATCCATATCAGTTAACTTCTCAGTGACAACTATTGTTGGACCTGGATTTATCGCCCTTGCTGCGATGATTTTTGGGAAATGGAATCCAATCGGAGCCATGCTATCTAGTCTCTTCTTTGGACTTTCACAAAGTTTGGCTGTTATCGGCTCTCAATTGCCATTCCTACAAGGAGTGCCTGCGGTTTATCTTCAAATCGCACCTTATGTTTTGACAATTCTTGTCTTGGCAGCCTTCTTTGGAAAAGCAGTTGCACCAAAAGCAGATGGTATTAACTATATCAAATCAAAATAAGCATACAAAAAACGTCAGTTCAGAATGAACTGGCGTTTTATTTTTTAGGATGTTGGTTGGTTAGGTTCAATCCCCAAGGGACAAGATTTTCAGTTTTATTTTTGATACGAGCGATGTTGTCCTTATGACGAATGATAATCAAACTAGCAAGTGCTAGGATAATAGCGATGAATAGAGGATCATAGTTGCTCAGGATAAAACCAAAAAGTGGAAAGAGTAGAACTCCGATGACAGCCGCGACAGATGCTGTGACACTAGATAGTGAAATCATACTACCAAGATAGAGGGTTCCAAAGAAAACAACTGCAAGGTAGAGACAGAAGACAGGTGCAAATCCGAAAACCACTCCAGCACTGGTTGCGACAGCCTTGCCTCCCTTAAATCCTGCAAAGATAGGGAAGGTATGGCCAATAACAGCCAAAAGTCCAAAGATGAGAGGCGAAACGCCTTGCAGATGAAAAATAATTGGAAGAAGCGTTGCTAGGGTTCCTTTGAAAAAGTCAATCACAAAGGTTGCCATACCAGCTTTCTTGCCTAAAATGCGGAAGGTATTGGTCGTTCCAGTGTTACCAGAACCATGCTCGCGCAGATTGATTTGAAAGAATACTTGTCCAATCCAGAGACCAGACGGAATCGAACCCAGCAGATAAGCTAGGATTAATAAAACTATTGTAATCATACTCCTATTATATCATGAAATGGAGAAGAAAGGCAGAGAATCTCTTCTGAAATTGTCACACCGGAGAAAGAAAAATTTTGCAAAATCCTTGGAAAACCTGTAGAATAGTAAAGATGAACGAATAGGAGGTTCCTTGTGTCAAAAAAGGAAATCAATATTAACAATTATAATGATGATGCCATTCAGGTGCTAGAAGGGTTGGATGCGGTCCGAAAACGTCCAGGGATGTATATCGGATCGACCGATGGTGCTGGTCTCCACCACCTAGTCTGGGAAATCGTCGATAATGCTGTCGATGAGGCCTTGTCTGGATTTGGTGATCGTATTGATGTGACCATCAATAAAGACGGGAGTTTGACTGTGCAGGACCATGGTCGTGGGATGCCGACTGGAATGCACGCTATGGGAATCCCAACAGTTGAGGTTATTTTTACCATTCTTCATGCCGGAGGGAAATTCGGTCAGGGGGGCTACAAGACATCAGGTGGTCTCCACGGGGTGGGTTCTTCCGTTGTTAATGCCCTATCTAGTTGGCTGGAGGTTGAAATCACCCGTGATGGTGCAGTTTACAAGCAACGTTTTGAAAATGGTGGCAAACCTGTCACGACTTTGAAGAAAATCGGTACAGCGCCTAAGTCTAAGACAGGTACCAAGGTTACGTTTATGCCTGATGCGACGATCTTTTCTACGATAGACTTCAAGTACAATACCATTTCAGAACGCCTCAATGAGTCAGCCTTTCTCTTGAAAAATGTGACCTTGTCTTTAACGGACAAGCGAACAGATGAAGCGATTGAATTCCACTATGAGAACGGGGTGCAGGACTTTGTTTCTTACCTCAACGAAGACAAGGAAACCTTGACACCAGTTCTCTACTTTGAAGGTGAAGATAATGGTTTCCAAGTGGAAGTAGCTCTTCAGTATAATGACGGATTTTCAGATAATATTTTGTCCTTTGTCAATAACGTTCGTACCAAGGACGGCGGAACGCATGAGACAGGACTCAAGTCTGCTATCACTAAGGTCATGAATGACTATGCGCGTAAGACGGGGCTTCTCAAGGAAAAAGATAAAAACCTTGAAGGTTCAGACTATCGTGAGGGACTAGCGGCCGTTCTTTCTATCTTGGTTCCTGAAGAACACCTCCAGTTTGAAGGACAGACCAAGGACAAACTAGGAAGTCCACTAGCTCGCCCAGTTGTGGATGGCATTGTGGCGGATAAGTTGACCTTCTTCCTTATGGAAAATGGTGAATTGGCTTCTAACCTCATCCGCAAGGCTATCAAGGCCCGTGACGCTCGTGAAGCGGCACGTAAGGCGCGTGATGAGAGCCGAAATGGGAAGAAAAATAAAAAAGACAAGGGCTTGTTGTCTGGTAAATTAACCCCAGCCCAGTCTAAGAATCCAGCTAAGAATGAACTCTATCTAGTCGAGGGAGATTCTGCCGGAGGTTCTGCCAAACAAGGCCGTGACCGCAAGTTCCAGGCAATCTTGCCCCTTCGTGGTAAGGTTATCAATACAGCCAAGGCCAAGATGGCGGATATCCTCAAAAATGAGGAAATCAACACCATGATTTATACTATAGGTGCGGGTGTTGGGGCAGACTTCTCCATTGAAGATGCCAATTACGATAAAATCATTATCATGACCGATGCGGATACCGATGGTGCCCATATCCAGACCTTGCTCTTAACGTTTTTCTACCGTTACATGCGTCCCCTAGTTGAGGCAGGACATGTCTATATCGCCCTTCCGCCTCTTTACAAGATGTCCAAGGGGAAAGGCAAGAAAGAAGAAGTGGCCTACGCATGGACAGACGGAGAACTTGAAGAACTCCGCAAGCAGTTCGGTAAAGGCGCTACTCTTCAACGCTACAAAGGGCTTGGTGAGATGAATGCAGACCAACTCTGGGAGACAACCATGAATCCAGAAACTCGAACTCTCATTCGTGTCACGATTGAAGATCTAGCACGCGCAGAACGTCGCGTCAATGTCCTCATGGGAGACAAGGTCGAACCACGCCGTAAGTGGATTGAGGATAATGTCAAATTTACGCTGGAGGAGAGTGGGGAGATGGTGTTTTGAAAGAAGTACATATAAAAGGAGAGAGATGAATGAAAAATAAAGTTTATTATGGCGAATATTCCTTGGAGCATTGGATTAAGTTGATATTAAAGAAGAATATTGTATTACCCGATTATCAACGTTATTATGTTTGGAATCAAGAAAAAGTTAAAACTCTAATTGAGAGTTTTAATAAAAAAGAATTTGTCCCCCCAGTTACTGTTGGAGCTTTTACTGATGAAGAAGGGAGGAAAAATTTAATTCTAGATGGGCAACAGCGTTTAACGTCTATATTTCTTGCTTACTTAGATTTATTTCCGAATCGTAAGTGTGAAGATTGGGCACCTAAAGATTTCATTCCTCTAGCTAATACCAATGATGATTCTGAAATTGATGAAGGTAATGATTATAAAGGAATAGATTGGAATTTTAATAGACTTCTATCAATCGGAAGTTCAAAAGCAGGCATAAAAGAAAAGATAAAGACGGAGCAATATATTACTCTAAATGTAGATATTGGAGAAGATTTTTTTAAAGATAATTATTTAGGTTTTTCATTTATTGTACCTAGTTATGATGGAGAAGAACGTAAAAAAGAGCAAATAAAGTTTTATTCTTCTGTTTTCCGTCATATAAACATTCAGGGGGAAGTATTGTCGAATGTAGAAAGCAGACGATCTTTATATTACTTGAATGATGCTTTAGAACCATTTTTTGATCCTGATATTTTTAAAAATATTAAATTAAATGATAAGAAGTTAGATTTTGTACGCTATCTAGCAATTTTGGATAGTTACAAAAATCAAGATTATAATATTCCTCAAGTTGCTGCAGGATATGGAAATAAACTTGAACAGTTTTATACAGATTATGTTTATAAAATTGCTGAAGAATTCGAATTTGATTTTGATTTTGTTAATAAAATCAAAATTCTTTCTAAGAACTTAGAATATGATTTTTTCCCGAAAAATTTTCCGTCAATTATTGATGCAGATGTCTATATGTTTGGGTTAATTTATTTTTCTATTTTTCATGAGAAAAAACTCATTATTGCGAAAAATAGTAATCTAAAAGCTGAGATTGAAAATAAAATATCTGAATTAAAAGATTTGAAGATTAAAGCTGGACAAGAGTTTGAGGGCACTCTTTATTCTTATGATTATGAATATGGCTACTATCATCAGAAGAGCCCCAATGCTTTGAAGTATATTAGACTTAGATTAAAAGAATCCCTAGAGTTGTATAAGGAGTATTTTAGTGAGTAAACATACAGATTTTATTTTAACTCCTATAACTACTATTTTGGAAGAAGCAGTTGCTGCAACTTCTAGTATTGGTGATGGAATTGAAACCTACCCTTTGTGTGACTATATTTTACAAGCTACTTTTTTAAAAATGACTGGTTTTCAAGAGCAAAAGATGAGATGCATTGCTTGGGAATTGGGAACAAATGATTTTGAGTTCCGATATTGGTGGTTAGAAAAAGCTAACTTAGGAACTTATTCAGCATATGACCACAAAAATAATATTTATAAAGAATTTTATCAAGTACTTAAGAGAATAAATATAGATTTTAGTATAACCGATATTAATAAAAAAAGTTTATTAGATAATACTACTCACAAGATTAATGAAATATTTAAAGATTCAAACCTGATTTCTTGGGTTCGTGCTGATTTTTCTTATTTTGTATCAGATGATTGGACTGATATTGATCAATTTTTAAAAGATGGAAATAATATGTTTGTGTCAATACCAAACGAAAATAACAGACCTAAGAAGCCAGAGAGAAAAGAAAAAGATAGTGATCAAGCATATGAAGATAAACTTAGGGAATATAATTCGAAATATACTATTTATATTAAAAATAAAGAGCATAATTTAAGATGTAAGTATGAAATTATGTTTAATCAACGTAATCGATTGGCACATAATACTTTATCTTATCAGCAAAATTTACCAACATTAAATAAATTAGTTAATGAAACTCAAGAGTCTAGAAATTATTTTATTTGGTTTGGACTATTGACTTTAATTGATAATATTTTTATAGAATTATATCGACTATATCAAGACGGATTGGAAGATAAGCTTGATTATTAAAAGTTATAAGTAAGAAATGATTTTATCCATAGAGTAGAATTATCTTCTACAGTTTAAAAAAAATCACACCTGAAGAATACTTTATCTAGTGGAGTAAAATACGATTATTTGGATATGTTCTGAAATATTTTTGAGCAATCCTTGCAGTATATTGACAAACTTTCTCATGACACTTTTGATCAAGTAGTTGATAAGTATGCGGATATGAATATTGCCCATCCTTTCCGTGAAGGAAATGGTCGTGCCATCCGGATTTGGGTAGATTGTATGCTTCGTGAGAAGCTTGGCAAAGTGGTGGACTGGAATGCCATAGATAAGGATGAGTACCTCAATGCCATGAAGCGCAGTGATGTATCAACTGGAGAGTTCAAGTATCTCCTCCTTAATAATCTGACGGCGGATACCTAGTAACCTATAAAACGAGAAAGTACTGACATGAGAACTGAAACAGAAATGATGAATCTGATTTTACAAATAGCTGAAACTTTAAAAATCGAAGCTGTGGCTATATCTGGTTCAAGAACAGAGGATCGAGCTCTAAAAGATGAATTTCAAGACTATGATGTTGTTTATCTTGTTGAGAACTTTGAAGAACTAATTTCAGATTTATCTTGGTTGGACCAGTTCGGCAAACGTATCATCAAGCAAGAGGTTATTCTTGGACATCGTTGTCTTTACCTCATGCTCTTTGAGGATGGTAATCGCATTGATTTGACTCTCTGCCCACAAGAACACATGCAAGAATGGGTGGATAGTGAGGCAGGATTCACAGTCTTAGTAGACCAGAAAGGCTTGTTTGAGTCCTATTCTTCCAGTCCAGAGCGTTTTTGGATACATCCAGCTAGTGAGAAGGATTTTAAAAAAGCCTGCAATGAATTTTGGTGGGTGTCAGCCTATGCAGTCAAAGGAATTTGTCGTAAGCAAATCATCTATGCGACTGACCATATCTACGGTATTTGCCAACAAGAACTTTTGAAAATCTTAGCTTGGCAGATAGCAAGTGATAGAGGAGCTGTCGACATTGGTAAAAATTACAAGTATCTCTTTAACTACTTGCCGACTGAGAAGGAGAAGGAATTCTTAAATCTGCTTGATTTATCAAGTTTAGACAAAATCAATCAGTCTTTATTTGCTACCATGCAACTTTTTAACCAAGAAGCTCAAAAACTTGCCCAAAAGATGGGCTTTGACTATGATAAAGAAGTAGCTGAGAAGATGATTGAGTATGCTGAGGAGAGACTCGAAAAAAATGAAACATTTACAAAATAATAAGATAACAAAATTTTTACTGATTAGTTTTCTCATTTCTTGGGGATTTGGTTGGGGATTGCTCGCTTTTCTGACGCAAATGAGCCTCTTAAGTCTAACAAGTCCACTAGGAGTTTTTCTCCATTTACTAGGAGGTTTCGGTCCTACCATTGCAGCCATTTCTTGTTTGCCTCAAAAATCCATTAAAAGCATAGTCTCTTTTATCTTAGGGGACTCAAAGAAATATATTTTGTTATTTCTTTTACTAATTTTCGTGCAAACAGGTGTCATTGCTTTCTCATCTAAGGAGCTTAATCCGGCTTTTCCACTAGGAAATTTGTTAGTTGTTTTTTTGAGTGCAGTCTGTGTTTATGGTGGCGAAGAAGAATTGGGATGGCGAGGCATCTTGCAACCAACTTTAGAAACTAGATTCTCCTTTTGGATTTCCGGTTTGATAACAGGTTGTATTTGGGCAATATGGCATGTACCTTTATGGTTTGTGATTGGAAGTTCCCAAAGTGGGATGCCTTTTATATTATTCAGTCTATTTGCAATTTATCTCAGTATTCTTCTAGCAGCTGTTTTCAAAAAGACAAAGTCGGTCCTTTTTTGCGCCATTTTTCACGGTCTAATTAATACCCTACTTAGCTTATTTGTTATTAAAATTAATCTTTTATTCATTCTAGGATTAGTAGGATTGCTCTTCTTTTCTCACTACCTACAAAGAAACAGTTAAATTTATAAAATATAGATTTACTTTACAATAAAACACTAAAAAGAGAATTATTATGTCTAATATTCAAAACATGTCCTTGGAGGACATCATGGGAGAGCGTTTTGGTCGCTACTCCAAGTACATCATTCAAGACCGGGCTCTGCCAGACATTCGTGATGGGCTCAAGCCGGTTCAGCGTCGCATTCTTTATTCGATGAATAAGGATGGCAATACCTTTGACAAGAGCTACCGTAAGTCTGCTAAGTCTGTCGGGAACATCATGGGGAATTTTCACCCACACGGGGATTCTTCTATCTATGATGCCATGGTTCGTATGTCTCAGGACTGGAAAAATCGTGAGATTTTGGTCGAAATGCACGGTAACAACGGTTCTATGGATGGGGATCCGCCTGCGGCCATGCGTTATACTGAGGCGCGTTTGTCTGAGATTGCAGGCTACCTTCTTCAGGATATCGAGAAAAAGACCGTTCCTTTTGCTTGGAACTTTGACGATACCGAGAAAGAACCTACTGTCTTACCAGCAGCCTTTCCAAACCTCTTGGTGAATGGTTCGACTGGGATTTCGGCTGGTTATGCCACAGACATTCCTCCCCATAATTTGGCTGAGGTCATCGATGCGGCGGTTTACATGATTGACCACCCAACTGCAAAGGTTGATAAACTCATGGAATTCTTGCCTGGGCCTGACTTCCCTACAGGAGCCATCATCCAGGGACGTGACGAAATCAAGAAGGCCTATGAAACTGGGAAAGGGCGCGTGGTTGTTCGTTCTAAGACTGAGATTGAAAAGCTAAAAGGTGGTAAGGAACAAATCGTTATCACTGAGATTCCTTATGAAATTAACAAGGCTAATCTAGTCAAGAAAATCGATGAAGTCCGTGTCAATAATAAGGTGGCTGGTATTGCTGAGGTTCGCGATGAGTCTGACCGTGATGGTCTTCGTATCGCTATTGAACTTAAAAAAGACGCTAATACGGAGCTTGTTCTTAATTATCTTTTCAAATACACTGACCTGCAAATCAACTACAACTTTAATATGGTGGCGATTGACAATTTCACACCTCGTCAGGTTGGGATTGTTCCAATCTTATCTAGCTATATTGCCCACCGTCGTGAAGTGATTTTGGCGCGTTCACGCTTTGACAAGGAAAAGGCTGAAAAACGTCTCCATATCGTGGAAGGTTTGATTCGCGTGATTTCGATTTTGGATGAAGTTATTGCTCTTATCCGTGCTTCTGAGAACAAGGCTGATGCCAAAGAGAACCTCAAGGTCAGTTATGATTTTACTGAAGAGCAGGCTGAGGCTATTGTTACCTTGCAACTGTACCGTTTGACCAATACAGACGTAGTTGTCTTGCAGGAAGAAGAAGCAGAACTTCGTGAAAAGATTGCCATGCTTGCTGCTATCATTGGAGATGAACGGACCATGTACAATCTCATGAAGAAAGAGCTTCGTGAGGTTAAGAAGAAATTTGCCACTCCGCGTTTGAGTAGCTTAGAAGACACAGCAAAAGCAATCGAGATTGATACAGCTAGTCTGATCGCCGAGGAGGATACCTATGTCAGCGTGACCAAGGCAGGTTACATCAAGCGTACTAGTCCACGTTCCTTTGCGGCTTCAACGCTAGAGGAAATTGGCAAACGTGATGATGACCGTCTCATCTTTGTTCAATCTGCTAAGACAACCCAGCATCTTTTGATGTTCACAAGTCTTGGAAATGTCATCTACAGACCAATCCATGAATTAGCAGATATTCGCTGGAAGGATATCGGTGAGCATTTGAGCCAGACCATTACCAACTTTGAAACGAACGAAGAAATACTTTATGTTGAAGTAGTAGATCAGTTTGATGATGCGACAACCTACTTTGCTGCGACTCGTCTCGGTCAAATCAAACGGGTAGAACGAAAAGAGTTCACTCCATGGCGGACCTATAAATCTAAGTCTGTCAAGTATGCTAAGCTCAAAGACGAGACAGACCAGATTGTAGCAGTGGCTCCGATTAAACTGGATGATGTTCTCTTGATTAGCCAAAATGGTTATGCCCTTCGTTTCAATATCGAAGAGGTACCAGTTGTCGGTGCTAAGGCTGCAGGTGTCAAAGCTATGAACCTGAAAGCAGATGATGTCCTCCAATCCGCCTTTATCTGTAACACCTCATCCTTCTACCTCTTGACCCAACGTGGAAGTTTGAAACGTGTTTCTATTGTCGAAATTCCGGCAACCAGCCGTGCCAAACGTGGCTTACAAGTCTTGCGTGAGTTGAAAAACAAACCGCATCGTGTCTTCTTGGCAGGAGCGGTTGCAGAACAAGGCTTTATTGGTGATCTTTTTAGTACAGATGTGGAAGAGAACGACCAAACGCTGCTTGTTCAATCAAATAAAGGAACAATCTATGAAAGTCGATTGCAAGACTTGAACCTGTCAGAAAGGACTAGCAACGGAAGCTTCATTTCTGACACGATTTCAGATGAAGAAGTTTTTGACGCTTATCTTAAAGAAGTATTTCCAGAAGCCAAATAAGTAAAATGAAGAATCAGTCCTAAGAGCTGGTTCTTTTTATTGAAGAAATTTTCTGAAAATTACAAAATATACTTGCTATTTTAGAAAAAAAGTGTAGAATATAAGAAATAGGTTTTTAGAATAAGGAGTGGAATATGACAGTAACGATTGATTGGGAAAATCTCGGTTTTTCCTATATGAAATTACCTTATCGCTATATTGCTCATTTTAAAAATGGACAATGGAATCAAGGAGAGCTTACAGAAGATGCAACCTTGCATATTTCAGAGTCTTCTCCAAGTCTTCACTATGGACAACAAGCATTTGAGGGTTTGAAAGCTTATCGTACTAAGGATGGCAGTGTTCAACTGTTCCGTCCTGATGAAAATGCTAAACGTCTGCAACGTACTTGTGATCGTCTCTTGATGCCACAAGTTCCGACAGAAATGTTTGTAGAAGCTTGTAAGGCAGTTGTCCGCGCCAATGAAGAATACGTACCTCCATATGGAACAGGTGGAACCTTATATCTTCGTCCTCTTTTGATTGGTGTCGGAGATATTATTGGGGTTAAACCAGCAGAAGAGTATATTTTTACCATCTTTGCCATGCCAGTTGGTAATTACTTTAAAGGCGGTTTGGTCCCAACCAATTTCTTGATTCAGGATGAATACGATCGTGCGGCTCCAAATGGTACAGGTGCGGCTAAGGTTGGTGGAAACTATGCTGCCAGTCTCTTGCCAGGAAAATTGGCCAAGTCACGTCATTTCTCAGATGTTATTTACCTAGACCCATCGACACATACAAAGATTGAAGAAGTCGGTTCAGCTAACTTCTTTGGAATTACAGCTGATAATGAATTTGTAACACCATTGAGTCCATCTATCTTACCATCTATTACCAAGTACTCTTTGCTTTATTTGGCAGAACATCGCTTGGGTTTGATTCCGGTTGAAGGAGATGTACCAATTGATAATCTCAATCGTTTTATAGAAGCAGGTGCCTGTGGTACAGCAGCAGTTATTTCTCCAATTGGTGGAATTCAGCACGGTGATGATTTCCATGTTTTCTATAGTGAAACAGAAGTAGGTCCTGTGACTCGCAAACTCTATGATGAGTTGACAGGAATTCAGTTTGGCGATATTGAAGCGCCAGAAGGTTGGATTGTAAAAGTAGATTAAAATTAACTAAAGGAGATTTTTTATGAAATCTAAAAAGTGGCTCTTAACAGCAGGAGTGGTCCTGAGCACAACAGCTCTATTAGCGGCTTGTGGAAAAGCTGATAAAGAAGCAGATGCACCGACAACATTTTCATATGTCTATGCAGTAGATCCAGCATCTTTGGACTATAGTATAGCGACTCGTACATCGACAACAGATGTCATCGGGAACGTGGTTGATGGCTTGATGGAAAACGACCAATACGGAAATGTTATTCCTTCCTTGGCTGAAGATTGGTCTGTCTCAAAAGATGGTTTGACTTATACCTATAAACTTCGTAAAGGAGTTAAATGGTACACTTCTGAAGGTGAAGAATATGCAGAAGTAACAGCCCATGACTTTGTAACAGGACTAAAACACGTAGCTGACGGTAAGTCAGACGGTGTCTCTCTCATCCAAAATTCAATCAAGGGCTTGGATGCCTACATGACTGGTGAGACCAATGATTTCTCTACAGTTGGTGTCAAGGCCTTGGACGATTACACAGTTGAATATACCCTAAACAAACCAGAAAGTTTCTGGAACTCTAAAGTCACCACAGCAACGATGTTGCCTGTAAATGAAGAGTTTTTGAAGGCATCAGGTAAAGATTATGGAGCAGTTACTCCAGCAGGAATTCTCTACAATGGACCTTATATCTTGAAGACCTTGACTTCTAAATCGTTGATCGAATATGAGAAAAATCCAAATTACTGGGATAAAGAAAAGGTAAAAATCGAGAAGATTAAATTGACTTACTACGATGGTTCTGATCAGGAATCGTTGATTCGTAGCTTCTCTTCAGGTGCCTATACGACAGCCCGTCTCTTCCCAAGTAGCTCAAACTTTGCTTCTACTTTGGAACAATACGGAGATAAAATCACTTATAGCCCACAGGATTCAAGTAGTTATTACTTCACCTTTAACGTAAATCGTCAGTCATATAATAAAACTGCGAAAACAAGTGAAGAGCAAAAGACTTCTACAAAAGAAGCTATGCTTAATAAGGACTTCCGTCAGGCTATCAACTTTGCCTTCAACCGCCATTCTTATGCTGCCCAGCTAAATGGTGAAGACGGTGCGGACAAGATTATTCGTAACAGTCTCGTTCCAGATAACTTTGTACAAGCAGGTGGTAAAAACTTTGGTCAAATCGCTCAAGCAGAGTTGGTGAACTATGGTGACCAGTGGAAAGGTGTTGAGCTAGTTGACGGTAAGGATTCTATCTACAACCCTGACAAGGCTAAAGCTGCATTCGAAAAAGCTAAGAAAAACTTGGAATCTAAAGGGGTAACATTCCCAATTCACTTGGATGTCCCAGTTGAACAAACAGATACCATCGCTGTTCAACAAAGCAACTCTTTCAAACAGTCTATCGAATCAACTCTTGGTGCTGAAAATGTTGTCATCGACGTTCTTCAAATGACAGATAATGAAAAGGAAACAATCACTTCTCAAGCGCGTGTTCCTTCTCAAAAAGATTATGATTTGAACAGTACAGGATGGGCTCCAAGCTATCAAGACCCAGCATCTTACTTGAATATCATGGATCCTAAATCAGGTTCTGCTATGAAACACCTTGGTATTACTAAAGGGAAAGATAAGGATGTTGTAGCGAAACTTGGTTTGGACCAGTATAAGAAATTATTGGATGATGCCGATTCAGAAACTACGAATCTTGAAGAACGCTATGAAAAATATGCCAAGGCTCAAGCTTGGTTGACAGATAGTTCATTATTGATGCCTACAGCCTCATCTGGTGGTTCTCCAGTTGTAAGTAATGTCGTGCCATTCTCAAAACCATACTCACAAGTTGGTATTAAAGGTGACCCATATATCTTTAAAGGAATGAAATTGCAAAAAGATATTGTTACAACAAAAGAATATGAAGAAGCACTGAAAAAATGGCAAAAAGAAAAATTGGAATCAAATGGTAAGTACCAAAAAGAACTAGAAAAGCATATTAAATAAAGCGGAAAACTCTATATCAGACAAGCCTGATGTAGAGTTTTTTCTTGCTAGTTTTTGGATTTTCTTGTAAAATAGAAAAAGTGAAGAGAGGTATGAAATGAGTAAGAAAGATAAAAAAATTGAAATTCAAGTAGCAGATGCCAAGGTTAATGTAGGAAAAGACAGTTTTGAAGGTTATACGTTGACCATTGGTAAAAAAGTTATCGGAGAAATTGCCGAATTAGATGGACAATTTGCCATCATAAAGAATGGGAATGTCGATAGTTTTTATAAAAAATTGGAAAAAGCTGTGGAAATTTTGATTGAAAATTATAATTTAGCAAAATAAGTCTTGTTTTTTTGAAATTTTCATGATATAATAGTCCATGTTAATTGTAGGAGAGATAGCGAAGAGGCTAAACGCGGCGGACTGTAAATCCGCTCCTTCGGGTTCGGGGGTTCGAATCCCTCCCTCTCCATTTCATCAATGGGGTATAGCCAAGCGGTAAGGCAAGGGACTTTGACTCCCTCATGCGTTGGTTCGAATCCAGCTACCCCAGTTCTTAGGTAATGATCAAGATAAAAAGCAAAATATCTTAGGGTATTTTATTTTTATAATTGAAAGACGTGAACGATATGAACATGTCCTTGCGGGTGCTTAGGAAAAAAATTATAAGTATGTCAAGTTTAAGAAAAACTTGATTGTTGGAGGATTTTTTAGATGAACGAATTTGAAGATTTGCTAAATAGCGTTAGCCAAGTTGAGACTGGTGATGTTGTTAGTGCTGAAGTATTGACAGTTGATGCGACTCAAGCTAACGTTGCAATCTCTGGAACTGGTGTTGAAGGTGTCTTGACTCTTCGCGAATTGACAAACGATCGCGATGCAGATATCAATGACTTTGTTAAAGTAGGAGAAGTATTGGATGTTCTTGTACTTCGTCAAGTAGTTGGTAAAGATACTGATACAGTTACATACCTTGTATCTAAAAAACGCCTTGAAGCTCGCAAAGCATGGGACAAACTTGTTGGTCGCGAAGAAGAAGTTATTACTGTTAAAGGAACTCGTGCCGTTAAAGGTGGACTTTCAGTAGAATTTGAAGGTGTTCGTGGATTTATCCCAGCTTCAATGTTGGATACTCGTTTCGTACGTAACACTGAGCGTTTTGTAGGTCAAGAATTTGATGCTAAGATCAAAGAAGTTGACGCTAAAGAAAACCGCTTCATCCTTTCACGTCGTGAAGTTGTTGAAGCAGCTACTGCAGCAGCTCGCGCTGAAGTATTCGGTAAATTGGCTGTTGGTGATGTTGTAACTGGTAAAGTTGCACGTATCACAAGCTTCGGTGCTTTCATCGACCTTGGTGGTGTTGACGGATTGGTTCACTTGACTGAATTGTCACACGAACGTAACGTATCACCAAAATCAGTTGTAACAGTTGGTGAAGAAATTGAAGTGAAAATCCTTGATCTTAACGAAGAAGAAGGACGTGTATCACTTTCACTTAAAGCAACAACACCTGGACCATGGGATGGCGTTGAGCAAAAATTGGCTAAAGGTGATGTAGTAGAAGGAACAGTTAAACGTTTGACTGACTTCGGTGCATTTGTTGAAGTATTGCCAGGTATCGATGGACTTGTTCACGTATCACAAATTTCACACAAACGTATTGAAAATCCAAAAGAAGCTCTTAAAGTTGGTCAAGAAGTTAAAGTTAAAGTTCTTGAAGTTAACGCAGATGCAGAGCGCGTATCACTTTCTATCAAAGCTCTTGAAGAGCGTCCAGCTCAAGAAGAAGGACAAAAAGAAGAAAAACGTGCTGCTCGTCCACGTCGTCCAAAACGTCAAGAAAAACGTGATTTCGAACTTCCAGAAACACAAACAGGATTCTCAATGGCTGACTTGTTCGGTGATATCGAACTTTAATCAAATTGAAAATTCATAAAATCCTTTGTTTACTAAACAAGGGATTTTTCTTTTGTCTGTAAACCTTTTTTGATATAATAGTTCTATGTTAGAATCAGAAAAACAATCATGTTATCAAATGTTAAATGAAGAACTCTCTTTTTTATTGGATGGTGAAACCAATGTTTTGGCTAATCTTTCCAACGCCAGTGCTCTTCTAAAATCACGCTTACCTAACACTGTATTTGCAGGCTTTTATCTGTTCGATGGAAAGGAATTGGTTTTGGGTCCCTTCCAAGGTGGTGTTTCCTGCATCCGTATTGCACTTGGAAAGGGTGTTTGTGGGGAGGCAGCTCACTTTCAGGAAACTGTTCTAGTTGGAGATGTAACAACTTATCCCAACTATATTTCTTGTGATAGTCGTGCTAAAAGTGAAATTGTTGTGCCGATGGTACAGAATGGTCAATTACTTGGGGTTCTGGATTTGGATTCTTCAGAGATTGATGATTATGATGCTATGGATCGAGATTATTTGGAACAATTTGTCGCTATTTTGCTTGAAAAGACAGAATGGGACTTTACAATGTTTGAGGAGAAAGCCTAATGTATCAAGCACTTTATCGAAAATATAGAAGTCAAAATTTCTCCCAGTTGGTTGGTCAAGAAGTTGTGGCTAAGACTCTTAAACAAGCGGTGGAGCAAGAGAAAATAAGTCACGCTTATCTTTTTTCTGGTCCTCGTGGAACGGGAAAAACCAGTGTGGCTAAGATCTTTGCAAAGGCTATGAACTGTCCCAATCAAGTGGGTGGTGAACCTTGTAATAACTGCTATATTTGTCAAGCAGTGACGGACGGTAGTTTAGAAGATGTCATTGAAATGGATGCAGCCTCTAATAATGGGGTTGATGAAATTCGTGAAATCCGTGATAAATCAACCTACGCCCCTAGCCTTGCCCGCTACAAGGTCTATATCATAGACGAGGTTCACATGCTGTCTACAGGGGCTTTTAATGCCCTCCTAAAGACGCTGGAAGAGCCAACACAGAATGTGGTCTTTATTTTAGCTACTACTGAATTGCACAAGATTCCTGCCACTATTCTATCCCGTGTCCAACGTTTTGAGTTTAAATCAATTAAGACACAGGATATTAAGGAACATATCCACCATATCTTAGAAAAAGAAAATATCAGTTCTGAACCAGAGGCTGTGGAAATCATTGCCAGACGAGCTGAAGGTGGGATGCGGGACGCCTTGTCTATTTTGGATCAAGCCCTGAGTTTGACACAGGGAAATGAGCTGACGACTGCAATCTCTGAAGAAATTACAGGAACCATTAGTCTGTCAGCTTTGGCTGATTATGTGGCTGCCTTGTCTCAACAGGATGTTACCAAAGCCTTAGCTTGCTTAAATCTTCTATTTGACAATGGTAAGAGCATGACTCGTTTTGTGACCGATCTTTTGCACTATTTAAGAGACTTGTTAATTGTTCAAACAGGGGGAGAAAACACTCACCATAGCCCAGTATTTGTGGAAAATTTGGGACTTCCTCAAGAAAATCTGTTTGAAATGATTCGCCTAGCGACAGTCAGTTTAGCAGATATTAAGTCTAGTTTGCAGCCTAAAATCTATGCTGAGATGATGACCATCCGTTTGGCGGAAATTAAGCCTGAACCAGCTCTTTCAAGGGTGGCTGAAAGTGAAATTTCTACACTGAGACAGGAAGTTGCCCGTCTCAAACAAGAACTCGCAAATGTAGGAACTATACCTAAGCCAACAAATCCAGCACCTAGTCGCCCAGCAGCAGGTAAGACGGTCTATCGTGTGGATCGCAATAAAGTGCAATCTATCTTACAAGAGGCTGTCGAAAATCCTGATTTAGCACGTCAAAACCTGATTCGCTTGCAGAATGCATGGGGAGAGGTGATTGAAAGTCTTGGAGGCCCTGATAAGGCTTTGCTAGTTGGTTCTCAACCGGTTGCGGCCAATGAACACCATGCCATTCTTGCTTTTGAGTCTAACTTCAATGCTGGTCAAACCATGAAACGAGACAATCTCAACACCATGTTTGGCAACATCCTCAGTCAGGCAGCAGGTTTTTCACCTGAGATTTTAGCCATTTCCATGGAGGAATGGAAAGAAGTTCGCGCAGCCTTTTCAGCCAAAGCTAAATCTTCTCAAGTTGAAAAAGAAGCAGAAGAAAGCCTGATTCCGGAAGGATTTGAATTTTTGGCGGATAAAGTAAAGGTAGAGGAAGACTAAAGAAAGATTTCATGATACAATAAGTTTATGAATAGACAACAATTTATTACCATCGCGCTGTTTACAGCTGCTGAGACCTATTTTTTCAATGAAGCCTGGATGACTGGTCGCTATATTATGGCAGCCTTTTGGGCCATTTTGCTCTTTAGAAATTTCCGAGTTAGTTACTTGATGGGCAAGATTGTAGATGTCATTGACCAGCATTTAAAAGGAAAAGACTAGTCCTCAGCTTCTAGACAAAATAAAAGCCTTTTAGGCTTTTTTTTGTTATACTATAAAAGTATATTTATTGACCTTTTACCGTATTTTCTAGGGAAATCAAGTATGTTTCTAGTAAGTACTGTAAAGGCTTTGAAAAAGAAAGGAACTATCATGTCAGTATTAGAGATCAAAGATCTTCACGTTGAGATTGAAGGAAAAGAAATTTTAAAAGGGGTTAACCTGACCCTGAAAACAGGAGAAATCGCCGCTATCATGGGACCAAATGGTACAGGTAAATCGACTCTTTCTGCAGCTATCATGGGAAATCCAAACTATGAAGTGACCAAAGGTGAAGTCTTGTTTGATGGCGTAAACATCCTTGAGTTGGAAGTGGACGAGCGTGCGCGTATGGGACTTTTCCTTGCTATGCAATACCCATCAGAAATTCCTGGTATTACTAACGCCGAGTTTCTTCGTGCAGCCATGAATGCTGGTAAAGAAGACGATGAGAAGATTTCAGTTCGGGAGTTTATTACTAAATTGGACGAGAAGATGGAATTGCTCAACATGAAAGAAGAAATGGCTGAGCGTTACCTCAACGAAGGTTTCTCTGGTGGTGAGAAAAAACGTAATGAGATTCTTCAACTTTTGATGTTGGAACCAACTTTTGCCCTTTTGGATGAGATTGACTCTGGTCTTGATATTGATGCCCTTAAAGTTGTTTCTAAAGGTGTTAATGCCATGCGTGGTGAAGGCTTTGGTGCTATGATTATCACTCACTACCAACGTCTTTTGAACTACATCACACCTGATGTGGTACACGTCATGATGGAAGGTCGTGTTGTCCTTTCAGGTGGTCCAGAATTGGCTGCGCGTTTGGAACGTGAAGGATACGCAAAACTAGCTGAAGAACTTGGCTACGACTACAAGGAAGAATTGTAATTCCCTCGTATCTTTTAGGAGAAGTAAATGACTAAAGAAACTATTAAACTTTTTTCAGAAATGCACGCTGAACCAAGCTGGTTGGCTGATCTCCGTCAAAAAGCTTTTGACAAGATTGAGACTTTGGAATTACCAGTTATTGAGCGTGTCAAATTCCACCGTTGGAATCTGGGTGATGGAACGATTACAGAAAGTGAGCCATCAGCAAATGTTCCAGATTTCACATCTCTAGATAATCACTTGAAGTTGGTGCAAGTAGGAACTCAAACTGTTTTTGAGCAAACTCCAGTTGAGTTAGCTGAACAGGGTGTTGTCTTCACAGATTTCCATTCAGCTTTAGAAGAAATTCCAGAGCTGATCGAAGAATTCTTCATGTCATCTGTCAAGTACGATGATGATAAATTAGCAGCCTACCATACAGCTTATTTCAATAGTGGTGCTGTTCTCTATATTCCTGATAATGTTGAGATTAAAGAACCAATCGAAGGAATTTTCTATCAAGACAGCGATAGTGATGTGCCGTTTAACAAGCATATTATGATTATCGCTGGTAAAAATTCTAAGATTAGTTATCTGGAGCGTTTAGAGTCACGTGGTGAAGGAAGTGCCAAAGCAACTGCTAATATCACAGTAGAAGTAATTGCGCGTTCTGGTGCTCAAGTGAAATTTGCGGCTATCGACCGTCTAGGTGAAAATGTCACTGCCTACATTAGCCGTCGTGGTAAATTAGGCAACGATGCAAGCATTGACTGGGCAATCGGTGTCATGAACGAAGGAAACGTCGTTGCGGACTTTGATAGCGACTTGATTGGAAATGGTAGCCATGCAGATCTCAAGGTTGTAGCCCTTTCAAGTGGTCGTCAGGTACAAGGGATTGATACTCGAGTGACTAACTATGGTTGCAACTCAATTGGAAATATCCTCCAACATGGGGTTATTCTTGAAAAAGCAACTTTAACTTTCAACGGTATCGGGCACATTATCAAGGGGGCCAAGGGAGCAGATGCGCAACAAGAGAGCCGTGTTCTTATGCTTTCAGACCAAGCGCGTTCAGATGCCAATCCAATTCTTTTGATTGACGAAAATGATGTTACTGCAGGACACGCAGCTTCTATCGGTCAGGTAGATCCAGAGGATATGTATTACCTCATGAGCCGTGGTTTGGATAAGGCAACTGCAGAACGCTTGGTTGTCCGTGGTTTCCTTGGCTCAGTTATCGTTGAGATTCCAGTCAAGGAAGTTCGTGATGAAATGATTGCAACTATCGAAGAAAAATTGTCAAAACGCTAAGGGGTAGCCTATGTTAGATGTAGAAGTGATTCGCAAGGATTTTCCAATTTTAGACCAGATTGTTAATGATGAACCATTGGTTTATTTGGACAATGCTGCGACGACACAAAAACCACTAGCAGTTCTGGAAACAATCAACCGCTACTATGAGCAGGACAATGCCAATGTTCACCGTGGTGTTCATACCTTGGCTGAGCGAGCAACAGCTTCTTATGAAGCTGCTCGTGAAACCATTCGTAAGTTTATCAATGCTGGCTCGACAAAGGAAGTTCTCTTTACCAGAGGAACGACAACCAGCCTTAACTGGGTGGCACGCTTTGCTGAGGAGATTCTGACTGAGGGAGACCAGGTCTTGATTTCTATCATGGAACACCATTCCAACATCATTCCTTGGCAGGAAGCCTGCCGTAAGACTGGGGCAGAGCTTGTTTATGTCTATCTCAAGGATGGAGCTCTGGATATGGATGATTTGCGAGCTAAATTGACTGATAGAGTCAAGTTTGTCTCCCTAGCTCACGCCTCAAATGTTCTTGGTGTGGTCAATCCAATCAAAGAAATCACTCAATTGGCCCATCAAGTTGGAGCTATCATGGTGGTGGATGGTGCTCAATCTACGCCTCATATGAAGATTGATGTTCAGGACTTGGATGTGGACTTCTTTGCCTTTTCAGGTCACAAGATGGCAGGTCCGACTGGTATCGGGGTTCTCTATGGCAAAGAAAAGTATCTAGAACAAATGTCACCAGTTGAATTTGGTGGGGAAATGATTGATTTCGTCTATGAGCAGTCTGCTAGCTGGAAGGAGTTGCCTTGGAAATTCGAGGCAGGAACTCCCAATATGGCAGGTGCTATCGGACTTGCTGCAGCAGTAGATTATCTAGAAAAAATTGGTATGGATGCGATTGAAGCTCATGAACAGGAATTAATCTCTTACGTCTTTCCAAAACTGCAGGCTATTGAAGGTTTGACCATTTACGGTTCACAGGACTTGGCCCAACGTTCAGGTGTGATTGCCTTTAATCTAGGCGATCTCCATCCTCACGACCTTGCGACAGCTTTGGATTATGAAGGAGTAGCTGTTCGTGCAGGTCACCACTGTGCGCAACCCTTGCTTCAGTATTTGGATGTCCCAGCAACAGCTCGCGCAAGTTTTTATATCTACAATACCAAGGCAGATTGCGACAAGCTAGTAGATGCCTTACAAAAGACAAAGGAGTTTTTCAATGGCACTTTCTAAACTAGATAGCCTTTATATGGCAGTGGTAGCGGACCATTCGAAAAATCCACATCACCAAGGAAAGTTGGAAGACGCTGAACAAATCAGTCTCAACAATCCGACTTGTGGGGATGTTATCAATCTCTCTGTCAAGTTTGATGCAGAGGATCGTTTGGAGGATATCGCCTTTCTAAACTCAGGCTGTACCATCTCTACAGCATCTGCTAGTATGATGACGGACGCAGTTTTAGGAAAAACTAAACAAGAAATTTTAGAACTTGCGACTATTTTTTCTGAAATGGTTCAAGGGCAAAAAGATGAACGCCAAGACCAACTAGGCGATGCAGCTTTCTTGTCAGGTGTTGCCAAATTCCCTCAACGAATCAAGTGTGCAACCCTAGCTTGGAACGCCCTGAAGAAAACAATTGAAAATCAAAAAAATCAGTAAGGCAAGATTCTTTTGTCTTATGAATCAGTAGAAATGAAGAATGAAAGAAAGGATATTATGGCTGAAGAAAGAGTAGAACCAAAACCAATTGATCTTGGTGAATATAAATTTGGTTTCCATGATGATGTAGAGCCTGTCCTATCGACAGGAAAAGGATTGAACGAAGATGTCATTCGTGAACTATCAGCTGCTAAGGGAGAACCTGAGTGGATGTTAGAATTCCGTTTGAAGTCTTATGAAACCTTCAAAAAAATGCCTATGCAAACTTGGGGAGCAGACTTGTCAGAGATTGATTTTGATGACTTGATCTACTACCAAAAACCATCTGATAAACCAGCTCGTTCATGGGATGAGGTTCCTGAAAAAATTAAAGAAACCTTTGAACGTATTGGTATACCAGAAGCTGAGCGTGCTTATCTAGCTGGTGCCTCTGCCCAGTATGAGTCAGAAGTGGTTTACCACAATATGAAGGAAGAGTTCCAGAAATTGGGGATTATCTTTACAGATACTGATTCTGCCCTCAAGGAATACCCAGACTTGTTTAAACAATACTTTGCGAAGTTGGTACCGCCAACAGATAACAAATTGGCTGCCCTTAACTCAGCAGTATGGTCAGGTGGAACCTTTATCTACGTACCGAAAGGGGTCAAGGTAGATATTCCACTTCAAACTTACTTCCGTATCAATAACGAAAATACTGGTCAGTTTGAACGTACCTTGATTATCGTTGATGAGGGAGCAAGTGTCCATTATGTAGAAGGATGTACAGCACCAACTTATTCAAGTAACAGCTTGCATGCTGCCATCGTAGAAATCTTTGCCTTAGATGGTGCTTATATGCGTTATACGACTATCCAAAACTGGTCTGATAACGTCTATAACTTGGTAACGAAACGTGCTAAAGCTCAAAAGGATGCCACTGTTGAGTGGATTGATGGTAACTTGGGTGCAAAGACTACCATGAAATACCCATCTGTTTACCTTGATGGAGAAGGGGCGCGTGGTACTATGCTTTCTATTGCCTTTGCTAATGCAGGGCAACATCAGGATACTGGAGCTAAGATGATCCACAACGCTCCACATACAAGCTCGTCTATCGTGTCTAAATCCATCGCTAAAGGTGGAGGAAAGGTTGACTATCGTGGACAAGTAACCTTTAATAAAAACTCTAAGAAATCTGTCTCTCACATCGAGTGTGATACCATTATCATGGATGACTTATCAGCATCAGATACCATTCCGTTTAATGAAATTCACAACTCACAAGTCGCTTTGGAACACGAAGCTAAGGTATCTAAGATTTCAGAAGAACAACTCTATTACCTCATGAGCCGTGGATTGTCAGAATCTGAGGCAACTGAGATGATTGTAATGGGATTTGTAGAGCCTTTTACAAAAGAACTTCCAATGGAATATGCTGTTGAGCTGAACCGTTTGATTAGCTATGAAATGGAAGGATCAGTTGGGTAAGAATATGTAGAATCTGAGCAGGATTTATTCTGTTCGGATTTTTTTGAAAAATTATCTTATAAATATTCACAAAATCCCTTTTATATGATAAAATAAAACAATCATATTTAATGGAGATGAAGTATGAATATTTTTAGAACAAAAGATGTTAGCTTGGGACGTACTGAAATGCACCGTCATTTAAAAGTATGGGATTTGATTTTATTAGGAATCGGTGCCATGGTAGGAACTGGGATTTTTACCATTACAGGAACCGCAGCAGCAACGCTTGCTGGTCCGTCACTGGTTGTATCTATAGTGATTTCTGCCCTGTGTGTTTCTTTATCCGCCCTCTTTTTCGCAGAGTTTGCCTCTCGTGTTCCTGCAACTGGTGGTGCTTATAGTTATTTGTATGCAATTTTGGGTGAATTACCAGCTTGGATTGCTGGTTGGTTGACCATCATGGAATTCATGACAGCAGTTTCTGGTGTGGCCTCTGGCTGGGCAGCTTATTTTAAAGGCTTACTCAGTAACTATAGTATTTCAATGCCTCAAGCCTTGAATGGGACCTTTAACCCTGAGCAGGGTACCTATATAGACCTTTTACCTATTTTGGTATTGACACTGGTAACCGGTTTAGTTTTATTAAATTCCAAGGCAGCATTGCGTTTTAATTCGCTTCTAGTCATCTTGAAATTCTCTGCTCTCGCTTTGTTTATTCTAGTTGGTATCTGGTATATTAAACCAGAAAATTGGTCCAACTTTGCTCCTTTTGGTTTTGGTCAAATTTATGGTGGAAGTACTGGAATAATGGCAGGAGCATCTTTGATGTTCTTTGGTTTTCTAGGATTTGAATCTATTTCGATGGCTGTTGATGAAATTCAAAATCCACAAAAGAATGTCCCACGAGGTATTGTTTTGTCTTTGACAATCGTAACGATTCTCTATGCTCTGGTTACATTAGTATTGACAGGGATTGTTCACTACAGCCAACTCAATGTGGATGATGCTGTAGCATTTTCATTGCGAAGTATAGGAATTGGTTGGGCAGCTAATTATGTGTCATTAGTGGCCATTTTGACCCTAATAACAGTATGTATTTCTATGACTTATGCCTTATCGCGTATGATTTACAGTTTAGCACGTGATGGTCTTTTACCTCGAAGTTTTAAGCAATTAAGCAAAACAAGTCGTGTTCCTAAAAATGCGACCATCTTAACAGGAGTTTCTTCTGCAATTGCAGCAGGAGTGTTTCCACTGGCTAGTATTGCAGCCTTTCTAAATATTTGTACGCTTGCTTATCTTATCTTATTGGCTTATGGAATTATAAAACTTAGAAAGGATAAGGGAATGCCTAAAGAAGGAGAATTCAAAACTCCCCTAGTTCCCTTGTTGCCGATTCTCTCGATTCTAATCTGTCTTTCCTTTATGCTTCAATATAGTGTAGAAACATGGATTGCGTTTGGAATTGCTCTTGTAGTTGGACTTGTGATTTACTTTACTTATGGCTATCGTCATTCTACACTTTCTGAATAAAGAAAAAGCTGGAACTTCCCAGCTTTTTGCTTACTCTTTTATATATGTGAAGCCTTCTCCTAGGATTTCATGGGCTTCTGTAATAGTTATAAAGGCTTGAGGATCAATTCGATGAATCATTTCCTTCATTTTCACAATTTCATTTCTTCCGACAATACAGTAAATGATTTTTAAATCTTCTTGACTATAATAACCTTGACCAGAAATAAAAGTAACTCCTCTTCCTAGGTCATCATTAATCGCTTTAGCAAGTTGGTCAGGACGTTTTGTGATAATCATAAAACCTTTACCAGCATAGCCACCTTCTCCAATCAAATCAATGACACGAGAAACGATAAAATCAAATAAGAGCGTGTAGGAAACCAATCTCAAGTCTTTGAAGATTAGGAGAATGAGCATGAGAATACAAAAATCTAAGATAAAGAGCAGTTTCCCCATGGATATATGAGTGTATTTATTGAGAATACGAGCTAGAATATCAGTACCACCAGTTGTACCTCCAGCATTAAAGATAATTCCAAGACCAATTCCCAATAGAATACCAGCTATAAGGGCAGTGATTAGTAAATCACCTTGAAGATCAATATGAAGGGGAATACGTTCAAAAAAGGCCAACCAGGCGGACAAGGCTAAGGTTCCTAGTAAACTAGAATAGAGGGACTTTGCTCCAAAAATCTTCCAAGCTAGGATGAAAAGGGGAATATTAATCAGCAGGTTCATGAGAGAAACAGGGATTTTAAAAAGATAAAAGGTGATAAGGGTAATACCTGTCGCCCCTCCTTCAAAGAGATGATGGGGAACTACAAAATAAGTTAGACCAAAAGCATAAATAGCAGCACCTAGTAAAATGGTTAAAATGGGATAAATTTTTTTAATCATAGGGACCTCTTTTCTTATAAGTAGATTATATCAAATTTTTAAGGAAAATTTGATTGACTCCATTAGGATTTTTAATCTTTTTTTGATATAATTAAAAGTAAGAAAACCAATCTGAATCCTAAAATAGAAAGATTGATACTATGACAAAAATTAAGATTGTAACCGATTCATCTGTTACTATTGAACCTGAACTAGTAAAACAATTAGATATCACTGTTGTTCCGTTATCTGTAATGATTGATAATGTTGTTTATTCGGATGCTGATTTGAAAGAAGAAGGTAAATTTCTTCAGTTGATGCAAGCAAGTAAGAATCTTCCTAAGACAAGTCAACCACCTGTAGGTGTCTTCGCTGAAGTTTTTGAAGACCTATGCAAGGATGGTAGCCAGATTCTTGCTATTCATATGTCTCATGCCCTTTCTGGTACTGTAGAAGCAGCGCGCCAAGGTGCCAGCCTATCTACTGCCGACGTGACAGTTATTGATAGTTCCTTCACTGATCAAGCCTTGAAATTCCAAGTTGTTGAAGCTGCGAAGTTGGCACAAGAAGGCAAAGACATGGAGGAAATTTTATCTCATGTAGAAGAGGTTAAAAACCACACAGAACTCTATATTGGCGTTTCAACTTTGGAAAATTTAGTAAAAGGTGGACGAATTGGCCGTGTAACTGGATTGTTGAGTTCCCTTCTCAATATCCGTGTTGTCATGCAGATGAAGGATCATGAATTGCAGCCAATCGTTAAAGGTCGTGGAGCTAAAACTTTTAAAAAATGGTTGGATGAGCTGACAAGTTCGCTAACTGAACGTTCTGTAGCAGAGATTGGGATTTCATATTCTGGTAGTGCTGATTGGGCAAAAGAGATGAAAGAAAGCTTACAAGCTTATGTTGAAAAGCCAATTTCAGTTTTGGAAACGGGCTCTATTATTCAAACTCACACGGGTGAGAATGCTTGGGCTGTTTTAGTACGTTACCACTCCTAAAAAAATAAATAAAATGGGAAGAAATAGCGTTTTTAACTTGACCTAAAAGGGATTTTAGGATATGATTATATTTGTTAATTAGAAATTAAATTGGAGGAATCATTAACATGGCAAACAAACAAGATTTGATCGCTAAAGTAGCAGAAGCTACAGAATTGACTAAGAAAGACTCAGCAGCAGCAGTTGAAGCTGTATTCGCAGCAGTAACTGAGTACCTTGCAGCTGGTGAAAAAGTTCAATTGATCGGTTTTGGTAACTTTGAAGTTCGTGAGCGTGCTGCACGTAAAGGTCGCAACCCACAAACTGGTAAAGAAATCAAAATTGCAGCTTCTAAAGTTCCAGCATTCAAAGCTGGTAAAGCTCTTAAAGACGCTGTTAAATAATCAGTCTATAAAAAGCCTATTGTATCAAGCTTTCTAGCTTGGTCAGTAGGTTTTTTTTATGTACAGGGGGCAAAACTATAAATTATCTAGCAAATTGAGGATATTGCCATCCATCTTCTTTGTAACGTGTGTAGATTTTGTTTATTGTCCTAGAATCAGAACGTCCTACTCTTGCCATAATTGCTTTTAGAGTTACGCTATTCTGCTTATGAGAGTATGCCTAAAGATGTGGTAGGTGAGGTGCCTATCAATGGATTCTTCAAGTTGTGTATTTGTTTTCAGCTTTAAATCTTCAATAGTTTTTACGATTTTTGGCAGTTCCGCTCGTCATGCAGAATTATATTCGATATACTCAAGGTTCACTGTGTAATCAAGAGGCAGGTTTAAGATTAACTTAAATCATTCTGATTTTGACTTTGAAAGATCAAGTTTGATTAGAAAGCGTTGAATGTATTTTATATCGATATAAATCTAAAATGCCTATTTAAAATCATTCATGCTACTAGTAAGAGAGCTGATATAGCTCCCTTAGATTTTTTTTGGTAAAAAGTCCACCACTCTTCTAAAAAAGTGAAATTTACTTTAATATATAGCTGAGATACTGCAACAAATGGTCATTATGCTACTATTGTATATGGATATAATGCTGAAAAGTTGAAGAAATTGAAAGCTCAACTGAACATGACAGATATAGGATAAGAAGAGAGAGCAAGCTATCCTTTTATCTTTATATTATCATGATTCCTTAATTTTAATGGATACAGTAGAACACGAGATTGCAGCAGTAAAAAAATTGACCAGTAGTTAGAATTTATTGCTAATCTCTGAGATGATGTACCTATTAATGATTTACTGAAATAAACAGATTTGGCAAAAATTATGTCTATCTTTACAGAATTTTATGCTCACTGAGTAGGCGATATTGAGCCAAAGAGGAAGTGATGGCACTTGATCAAACCTTCAAACGTTTTTATAGTTTTATCAGGCAAGTTAAAGAGGGGCTTCTGGTGTGAGTATTCGTGAGTTCATGAAAGGGGATAATTGAGGTCTGGTAATGATGGGAAAGAGTGATAAAGAAGAACTAATCGATCTAGCTGATTTTGAACTTTAACTTGTCAATGTAGCTATAAGAGAGTATAATAATTTTAAAAAGATGGGAGCTATAAGGATAAGAAATTTGTTATACCAGTGAGAGTTGATGAGAGAATTTTAAATAAACTCGACTTTGTATCAACAAAGCCACAATAAGGACGAACAGAAACGATTGGTAAAGGAATAGAGAGGCTCTATAGTGAGCTGGGGAGAAAGATGACTAGAAAAGGATTGATTTAGGTACATATTTGGTTAGGTGTGGCTATTTCTGCCTTAGCACTCTATACCTACACGATTGTTTATATTTTTAATTATAATATAGAAGAAAATGGAAGAAATCTTTGTAACTTTTATTATGTTGGTAATTTATGCACCATTCTTTCTGTTATTTTTGATATCAGTTGAGAGATTATCTTTATTGGTTTGCGTAGAATTAGCTTATCGTAATTTGCAACGATATAAAAAAATTAAAAAGTCCCTTCTTTTTGATAGTACTTTTACAAATAAAAGTCTTAGTAATATAATAGAGCTATAGAAGGGGAGGTAGAAGAAATGTTTCGAAAAGAAAAAGCACGCAAGCGGTTTTACTTTTGGTTTATTATTTTTATCCTTTATCTTTTTTTTGGATTGTATTGTATTTGTACAAATTTTGGAGATACCTTGGGTATGATTTTACTATCACCTTTTATCTTTGCTTCCCTGCCACTCTATGCTTATTTAGTCCTTGGTTTGTTTATCTGGGGGTTCATGAGTCTTGCTATGGATGATGTTATGGATCTTTAGTTAAAGGAAAGCTAAGATCGAGAAAGGACACATTTCGTCCTTTCTTTTTTGATAGATATAGTTTTTCTTTTTAAAGAGAATTTTTTTACAAAAATTCTTGGTTATTTCGTTTATTTATGCTATAATGGGAACAATTATTTTTAGGAGGTGTCAGTATGTCTTATTTGTTTGAGATATTACCGAGTTTATTGAGCGGTGCAAGCATGACTTTGCAGGTTTTTGCACTGGTCTTGATTTTTTCTATTCCCTTGGGCGTTTTGATTGCCTTTGCCTTGCAAGTCCATTGGAAGCCCCTCCATCATCTGATTAATATTTATATTTGGATTATGCGGGGAACACCCTTGCTCTTGCAATTGATTTTTATCTATTATGTGCTGCCAAGCATTGGGATCCGTTTGGATCGTCTTCCTGCGGCCATTATTGCCTTTGTTTTGAATTATGCGGCTTACTTTGCTGAAATCTTCCGTGGAGGGATTGATACCATTCCTAAAGGTCAATATGAGGCTGCTAAGGTTTTGAAGTTTAGTCCCTTTGACACAGTTCGCTATATTATCTTGCCCCAGGTGACTAAGATTGTTCTTCCTAGTGTATTTAACGAAGTTATGAGTTTGGTCAAGGATACTTCTTTGGTCTATGCGCTAGGAATTTCAGACCTTATCCTGGCTAGTCGAACAGCTGCCAACCGTGATGCTAGTCTGGTCCCAATGTTCTTGGCAGGAGCCATTTACTTAATTTTAATTGGTATTGTGACTATTCTTGCCAAAAAAGTTGAGAAGAAGTACAGTTACTATAGATAGGAGGCTACTATGTTAGAATTACGAAATATCAATAAGGGCTTTGGTGAAAAGCAAATTTTATCTAATTTCAGTCTAAAAATTCCTGAAAAGCAAATCCTGGCTATCGTTGGGCCTTCTGGTGGAGGTAAGACAACTCTCTTACGCATGCTCGCAGGTCTTGAAACCATTGATTCAGGGGAAATTTTTTATAATGGAAAACCTTTAGAACTAGATGAACTGGAGAAGCGCAATCTACTGGGATTTGTTTTCCAAGATTTTCAACTGTTCCCTCATTTATCAGTTTTAGACAATTTGACCTTATCACCTGTGAAAACAATGGGGATGAAGCAGCAAGAGGCTGATAAGAAGGCGCGAAGGCTTTTGGAACAATTAGGACTGGCAGGACATGCAGATGCTTATCCCTTCTCACTATCAGGTGGGCAAAAGCAAAGGGTGGCCTTGGCGCGTGCTATGATGATTGACCCAGAAATCATTGGCTACGATGAACCAACTTCTGCCCTAGATCCTGAATTACGCTTGGAAGTGGAAAAACTGATCTTGCAAAATAGGGAACTTGGCATGACCCAGATTGTGGTTACCCATGATTTTCAGTTTGCTGAAAATATCGCAGATCAGATTCTCAAGGTTGAACCCAAGTAGGAGGTGACAATGACTAATAAGAAAATTGCTTTAGTATTGGTTTCTCTCCTGACTCTCTTCTTAACAGCCTGTACTCAGAAGGCTAGTGATCCAAAGCAGGATAACTGGGATAAGTATCAAGAGCAGGGGAGTATAACCATTGGTTTTGATAATACCTTCGTACCTATGGGATTTGAAGAAATGAATGGTCAATATACAGGATTTGATATTGACTTAGCAGAGGCTGTCTCTGAAAAATTAGGTTTTAAGGTTCAATTTCAGCCAATCGACTGGGATATGAAGGAGACAGAACTGCAAAATGGAACCATAGATGCCATTTGGAATGGCTATTCTGCGACTGATGAACGCCGAGAAAAAGTTGCCTTTAGTATTCCTTATATGGAAAATCAGCAAGTACTAGTTACGAAGAAAAGCAAGCAAATTCGTTCAGTAGAGGATATGAAGGATAAGACCTTGGGAGCTCAAGCAGGTTCCTCTGGTTATTTAGACTTTGAAGCTCAGCCAGACTTACTGAAAAATCGTGTTAAAGACCAGAAGGCCAATCAATACCAGAGTTTCAATGAAGCCTTAATTGATTTGAAAAATGATCGGATTGATGCTTTGTTGATTGACCGAGTGTATGCTAATTATTACCTCCAGTCTGAGGGGATATTAAATGATTACAATGTCTTTTCAGCTGGATTTGAAAGTGAATCTTTTGCTGTTGGAGTTAGAGCAGCTGATAAAAGATTATTAACAGCATTAAACCAATCCTTTATTGAACTATATCAAGAAGGAAAGTTCCAGGAAATCAGCCAGAAATGGTTTGGAGAAGATGTGGCAACAAAAGAAGTGAAAAGTAGAGATTGAGTTTTTCCTCAGTCTCTTTTTGTATCGAAAAATCCTCTGGCAAGTACCAGAGGATAAGAGGTTATTTCATTGTTGGGAAGAGCAATACATCACGGATAGTGGTTGTATCAGTTAGGAGCATGCAGAGACGGTCGATACCGATTCCCAAACCACCTGTTGGTGGCATACCATATTCAAGAGCTTCAATGTAATCGTAGTCGATACCTGTTGCCTCATCGTCACCAAGTTCTTTAGCTTTAGCTTGGGCTTCAAAACGGCTAAGTTGGTCGATTGGATCATTCAATTCAGTAAAGGCATTTCCGTACTCTTTGGTCATGATGAAGAGTTCGAAACGGTCAGTAAAGCGTTCGTCTTCAGGATTCTTCTTAGCTAGTGGAGATACAGCTACTGGATGTCCATAGACAAAGGTCGGTTGGATCAAGGTTTCTTCAACAAACTCTTCAAAGAAGGCATTGATGATGTGGCCAACTTCAGTGTAGTGTTTCTCAACAGGAACTTTCTTCTCAGCAGCAATAGCTTTGGCTTCCTCGAAAGTCATGTCTTGCCAGAAATCGACACCAGTAATTTCTTTGATAGCATCCACCATGTGAACACGTTTAAATGGTTTATTGATTTTGATTTCAGTACCTTGGTAGTTAACTGGGCCATCACCTTTGACTGATTTAGCAGCATGTTGAATAATGCCTTCCGTCAAGTCCATGATGTCTTGGAAGTCTGCATAAGCTTGGTAAACTTCGATAGAAGTAAACTCAGGGTTATGAGTAGCATCCATTCCTTCGTTACGGAAGATACGGCCGATTTCATAGACACGTTCCATACCACCCACGATAAGGCGTTTCAAGTGAAGCTCAGTCGCGATACGAAGCACCATGTCAATGTTTTGGGCATTATGGTGGGTGATAAATGGACGGGCAGAAGCACCACCGGCTTCATTATGAAGAACAGGTGTTTCCACTTCAAGGAAACCTTTTTGGTCAAGATAACGACGGATTTCAGAAATGATTTTTGAACGAGTGACAAAGCGCTCAAAGCTTTCACGGTTAGAAATCAAGTCAAGGTAACGTTTACGGTAAATTGTTTCAACATCTGTCAAACCGTGGAATTTCTCTGGCAGAGGACGAAGAGCCTTAGACAAGTGTGTGATGTGAGTAGCCTTGATAGAGAGTTCTCCCATATCTGTACGCATGACTTCGCCTTCGACACCAAGGAAGTCACCAAGGTCTGCTTTTTTGAAGATTTCGTAGTTTTCTTCACCGACAGCATCCTTACGAACGTAGATTTGAATCTGCCCTTCGCGGTCTTGAAGGTGGGCAAAACCTACTTTACCTTTACCACGTTTGGTTACCAAGCGTCCTGCGATAGTAGCTGTTTCATTTTTATCGTGTAATTGTTCTTTATCGAGGTCAGCATATTTATCTTTTAATTCTTGTGAATTTGCAGTACGTTCAAAACGTTTTCCGAAAGGATCGATTCCTTGTTCACGGAGCGCAGCCATTTTTTCACGGCGAACGATCTGCTGGTCATTTAGTTCTTCCATATGTTCTGTTGACATGGGATCCTCCTAATTTTACTCAAAATTGAATACGATGAGTCATTTTTTGCGATACTCCCATTTTATCATAAATAGCCAAGAAATTCACGGATAATCTTTCAAAACTAAAAAGAACTTGACGCTAAAATCAAGTTCTGTTATTGATAGGAAGTATCATTCCAAGTATCGAGAGTAAATGTTTCAAAATCATGGGTTTCTAGAATTGTCAGGCTGGCATTTGCTAGACCGCCATCTTTACGAAGAAGTGGTTCTTTATAACCTAGAAGAGTACGAAGACTAGCAGTAAGATTGGCGCCGTGTCCGACAATTAGAATACGCTCAGCAGGACTATCTTTTAATGATTTGATAAATTGGATGGTCCGTTTTGTAGTACTATAGAGGGATTCGGCTCCGAACATTTGAGTGTCAAATTGAGCAAGATTAGATCGGAAAGCTTTGATTTGTTGCGGGTAAATAGCTTCCAAGGTTGCAATTTTCAAACCTTCTAACTTCCCCAGTTGCCATTCACGGAGATTAGGGACACTTTCTAAAGGACAGGGCGCCTGGAGTTGACTTTGGATAATTTCAGCAGATTTGACCGCTCGGGGTAAATCACTTGAATAGATCTGATCAAAAGGAATATCCTTGAGATAATGGCCTAGTTTTTTGAGGATGTCAATGGATTCAGGAAGAAGGGGAGAATCTCCACTAGCGCCTTGAAAGCGTCCTTCTTGGTTCCAGAGGGTACGGCCGTGGCGGACAAAGTAGAGTTTCATTCTTAGTTGCCCTCCAAGATATCTACAAAGTCAGCTTTTACAAAGCTAGCCAAGTCTTGCGGTGCGACGATAATGCTGTGACCAACTTCGCCTGCAGAGACAATCATTTGATCCAAGTCTAGAGCAATCTTATCGATAAAAATGGGATAATTGTGCTTCTGACGAATTCCGACAGGATTATTTGCTCCATGAATGTAACCAGTTGTTTTTTCCAAGTCCTTTTGTGGAATCATGCTCACTTTTTTATTGCCAGAAATTTTGGCTAGTTTCTTTTCCGACAAGTGTTGAGTGATAGGGACAATTCCGATAATCGGTCCTGTTTTATCTCCCAAAAGAGCCAAGGTTTTGAAAATCTGATCTCGTTCATAATCTTGAGGAAGTTCTCCTTCCAGGGCATTGATTTGAATCCCCTGATGTGGGATACCTGCTTTAGACAGGATTTGTTCCACCAATGTTTTTTTGACTTTAACTTTTTTTGCCATTATTTATATTTATCCTCCAATTGGCTCATCCAAATACCAAGCCAGATTCCCAGTGCAAAGAAGAAGGCGATGATGACATACCCAACAAGAGAAATACCAGTGTATTGGATACTTTCAGCGTTTCCTGCATTTGGAATCAAGATCAAAAGGGTACTTGATAGGACGATACCGATGATGAAATGATAGACGCGTGAGTGGTAGTTGTTTAAGGCATAATCCATCAATTTTGAAAAAATGATGAGAGTTGCACCTGCCCCGATTCCAATCGGGAAGAAGGTTCCCAAGAGGTCAAAGGTTTTAAAACCAGTCAACATAGGAGCATAGAGACCCAAAATCAAAAGTAGATTTGATGGACTGAGGCCAGGAACTAATACGCCAAGAGCCAGCAGTGCACCTGCTAGGACGAAATTAAGAAAGTTGGCGCTCAAGGTTCCAACGACAAAATTTAAGGCATAGAGTCCTAATCCAGAAATGATAAAGGTTGTCCAGAACCAAGCTAAATCAATTTTGTCTCGGTCAGATTCTCGAGTTGATTCTTTGAGAAGGCTAGGAACTGTACCAATGATGGCACCCGCAAAGCTCCATAAGACAAAGACCTGATAATTTTCAAGCAGGTATTCAATCGGGTAGGAAAATAAGCCGATTCCCAGAAGCATACCGATGGCAACTGGAATAAAGTACAAAACATTTTCTTTAAAGTCTTTAAAGGGATGAGCTAGAAAGCCAATCATTCGTTCATAAATACCTAAGATTGCTGCTAGAACCCCTCCGGAAATTCCTGGTAAGATAAATCCCAGAGCAATGACAATCCCTTTAATAACGCGTGCTAACCATGAGAGCATATTGTTCCTCCAACTATTTCTATTTCAAAAAATCCTTACTATATTGTATCACAATCAAACACAAAAAGAAAAAGCAAATGATAAACAAATGCTTTTAAGGTTTTAAAAAGAGTTTTCTAAAGGTTTCTTCTTTATTTTTTAAGGAAGAGATGACGTTGATATCCAAATCGTGGTCAAAGCCAGCAATTTTCCCTTTAGAAGTGTATTGGTGAATATCGTAATCTAAGTCAGTCTTAGGAGTTGCCTCGTAAAATCCTGAGTCAGAACCATAGGAAGGAATCCAAACAGACGTAAACTTGTCAGTATCAATACTGTGTTCTTCCATGAAGTAGACTCCGACGTAGATTCCGATATTTTTAGCACCTAGTGATTCTAGTTTTGCACGAAAGGCTTCAACACCTTCGTTCATATTGGACATGGTTTTTTCTTCCACATCTAGCCAATAGTAGCTAGGGCTGTATGGCGATGCGGAATTATAAAAACTTTCAGCAGCTTTTTCCATTTCTTGGATACTTTTACCTGCCACATAAGCGTAGACACCTACTGGGACATTTCGTTTTTGAAACTCGGTAATATGGTTTTTAAAGGCTTTATCTACCCCATTAACAAAAGAAGCATCATTTTCTTTGGACGTTTGAGCACCACTATGGACGCGAACAATAGCTCCTGAAATGTTTTGGGAGAGAGTATCGTAATTAATTTCCTCAGGTCGTTGCCAACCAGAAACATCAATCACCGGTTTATCTATATTATGTAGCGCTTGCGATTCTACTTGCGCGATATTTGACTTTGTTTTTACAGGATGGTCCTCAAAACGAGGGCGATTTAGGATTAAAATTAAAATCATAATCCCAAAAAAACCAAACAAAATAAGCGGATTAATTTTCTTTCTCATATCTTATAATTTTACCTTATAAATGAAAAAAAATCAAAAAAAAATACTCAAAAAATGGGTTAATAGAGGACTTTAGAGCATTTTTTCATTCAAGAGCGCGGAATGATTTGAAATATGGTATAATAAAAGGGAATTTCTAGAGAAAAGAGAAGATTATGTCAAATTATGCCATTATTTTAGCAGCGGGTAAAGGAACTCGCATGAAATCGGATTTGCCAAAAGTTTTGCACAAGGTTGCGGGTATTTCTATGCTAGAACATGTTTTCCGTAGTGTGGGAGCTATCCAACCTGAAAAGACAGTCACAGTTGTCGGACACAAGGCAGAATTGGTTGAAGAGGTCTTGGCTGGACAGACAGAATTTGTAACTCAATCTGAACAGTTAGGGACTGGTCATGCAGTTATGATGACAGAGCCTATTCTAGAAGTTTTGTCAGGTCATACCTTGGTAATCGCAGGGGATACTCCTTTGATCACAGGTGAAAGCTTGAAAAACTTGATTGATTTCCACATCAATCATAAAAATGTGGCGACTATCTTGACTGCTGAAACAGAAAATCCTTTTGGCTATGGACGAATTGTGCGTAATGACAATGCTGAGGTTCTTCGCATTGTTGAGCAAAAGGATGCTACAGATTTTGAAAAACAAATCAAGGAAATCAACACTGGAACATATGTCTTTGACAACGAACGCTTGTTTGAGGCTTTGAAAAATATCAATACCAATAACGCTCAAGGCGAATACTATATTACAGATGTCATTGGTATTTTCCGTGAAGCTGGTGAAAAAGTTGGCGCTTATACTTTGAAAGATTTTGATGAGAGTCTTGGAGTAAACGATCGTGTGGCTCTTGCGACTGCTGAGTCGGTTATGCGTCGTCGCATCAATCATAAACACATGGTCAATGGGGTCAGCTTTGTCAACCCAGAAGCAACTTATATCGATATTGATGTTGAGATTGCTCCTGAAGTTCAAATCGAAGCCAATGTTACCTTGAAAGGGCAAACGAAAATTGGTGCTGAGACTGTTTTGACAAATGGAACGTATATAGTGGATAGCACTATCGGAGCAGGAGCTGTTATTACCAACTCTATGATTGAGGAAAGTAGTGTTGCAGACGGTGTGACAGTCGGTCCTTATGCCCACATTCGTCCAGGTTCAAGTCTAGGTGCCCAAGTTCATATTGGTAACTTTGTTGAGGTAAAAGGTTCTTCTATCGGCGAGAATACCAAGGCTGGTCATTTGACTTATATCGGAAACTGTGAAGTGGGTAGCAAGGTTAATTTTGGTGCTGGAACCATTACAGTCAACTATGACGGCAAAAACAAATACAAGACAGTCATTGGCAACAATGTCTTTGTTGGTTCAAATTCAACCATTATTGCGCCAGTTGAACTTGGTGACAATTCCCTCGTTGGTGCTGGTTCAACGATTACCAAAGACGTGCCAGCAGATGCTATTGCTATTGGTCGCGGTCGTCAGGTCAATAAAGACGAATATGCAACTCGCCTTCCTCATCATCCTAATAATCAGTAGGAGTCTGTCATGGAATTTGAAGAAAAAACGCTTAGCCGAAAAGAAATCTATCAAGGACCAATTTTTAAACTGGTTCAAGAACAGGTTGAATTACCAGAAGGCAAGGGAACTGCCCAACGGGATTTGATTTTCCACAATGGGGCTGTCTGTGTTTTAGCAGTAACGGATGAACAAAAACTCATCTTGGTCAAGCAGTACCGCAAAGCCATTGAGGCTGTCTCTTACGAAATTCCAGCCGGAAAGTTGGAAGTAGGAGAAAATGCAGACCCTGTGGCAGCAGCCCTTCGTGAATTAGAGGAAGAAACAGCCTATACAGGGAAATTAGAACTCTTATACGATTTTTACTCAGCCATTGGCTTTTGTAATGAAAAGTTAAAACTATACCTAGCAAGCGATTTGACGAAAGTGGAAAATCCGCGTCCGCAAGATGAGGATGAAACCTTGGAAGTCCTTGAAGTGAGCTTAGAAGAAGCCAAGGAATTGATCCAATCAGGTCATATCTGCGATGCCAAGACAATTATGGCTGTTCAGTATTGGGAATTGCACAAAAAATAGAGGAGGTCAGTATGGGTAAACCTTTATTAACGGATGAAATGATTGAAAGAGCTAACAGAGGCGAAAAAATTTCGGGTCCCCCTTTGCTTGATGACGAGGAAACCAAGATTTTACCAACCTCTTCTTCCCGTTTTGGTTATGCCAATCCTAAGGATCATGGTTTTAGCCAGGAAACCTTGAAGATTCAGGTCGAACCGTCTATTCATAAAAGCCGTCGCATTGAAAATACCAAGAGAAATGTCTTCAATTCTAAACTGAATAAAATCTTATTTGCTGTCATCTTTCTCTTGATTTTGCTTGTCTTAGCAATGAAACTTTTGTAATAGAAAAGGAATTGAAATGAAAATAGGAATTATTGCGGCTATGCCAGAAGAACTAGCGTATCTGGTCCAGCATCTAGAAAATGCCCAAGAGCAAGTTGTTTTGGGAAATACCTATCACACAGGAACCATTGCCTCTCATGAAGTCGTTCTTGTAGAAAGTGGAATTGGTAAGGTCATGTCTGCTATGAGTGTGGCGGTTTTGGCTGATCATTTCCAAGTGGATGCTCTAATTAATACGGGATCAGCTGGTGCAGTAGCAGAAGGTATTGCTGTTGGGGATGTCGTGATTGCTGACAAATTAGCCTATCATGATGTGGATGTCACAGCTTTTGCCTATGCTTATGGACAAATGGCGCAACAACCGCTTTATTTCAAATCAGATAAAACCTTTATTGCCAAAATCCAAGAGAGTCTATCTCAATTGGACCAAAACTGGCATCTTGGTTTGATTGCTACAGGAGATAGTTTTGTTGCAGGAAATGATAAGATAGAAGCGATTAAGTCTCATTTCCCAGATGTTTTGGCTGTTGAGATGGAGGGGGCAGCTATTGCTCAGGCAGCGCATGCTCTTAATCTTCCAGTCTTAGTCATCCGAGCTATGAGTGATAATGCCAACCATGAAGCAAACATCTCTTTTGATGAGTTTATTATCGAAGCTGGACGTCGCTCTGCCCAAGTCTTGTTAGCCTTTTTGAAGGCTTTAGATTAAGCGGAAATTTGACAGTTTTTCTAGCTTATGATAAGATTTAAGTAAAGAAAAGCTAGAAAACGTTTCAGAGGATATTATGAGTATTGAAATGACCGTCAGTGAGATTGCAGAGGTCTTAGGATTGTCTCGCCAAGCAATCAATAACCGTGTCAAAGAATTACCAGAAGAAGACACAGATAAAAATGACAAAGGGGTAACAGTCGTTACCAGAAGTGGCTTGATTAAGCTAGAAGAAATCTATAAAAAAACGATTTTTGAAGATGAGCCTGTCAGTGAAGATGTCAAGCAGCGTGAACTGATGGAGATTCTGGTTGATGAGAAGAATGCTGAAATTCTTCGTCTCTATGAACAATTAAAAGCCAAGGATCGTCAGTTATCAGAAAAAGACGAGCAGATGCGCATCAAAGACCGTCAGATTGCTGAGAAAGACAAACAACTCGATCAGCAGCAACAATTGACCCTTCAAGCCATGAAGGATCAAGAAAATCTTAAGCTAGAGCTGGACCAAGCAAAAGAAGAAGTCCAATCAACTAAGAAAGGCTTTTTTGCTCGTTTATTTGGAGGATAATCAAGGAGCTGTTTAGGTTAAATGCTAACCTGATGGCTTCTTTTATTTCTAAATAGTATAGTTGCTCAAGTAATACTCAATGAAAATCAAAGAGCAAACTAG
>NZ_KV831064.1:76764-129165 GCF_001836965.1 Streptococcus sp. HMSC063B03
CGTGGTTTGAATTTGATTTTCGAAGAGTATAAAATAACAGTATAGGAGAGGTAGAAAATGGAACGATTAGAAGATTACATTGCTTTTGACTTAGAATTTAATCAGCATGAAGGGCAAACACACTTGATTCAAGTATCGGCAGTGCATTTTAGTGATGGTCAGGAAATAGATGCCTATGATTCCTATGTCCATACCAGTGTACCTCTAAAAAGTTTTATCAATGGTTTGACTGGAATTACAGCTGAAACCTTAAAAGATGCTCCTCCAGTGGAGAAAGTTATAAAAGATTTCCAAGAGTTTGTGGGTTCTTTACCCATGGTTGGCTACAATGCTGCTAAAAGTGATCTACCTATTTTAGCGGATCATGGTTTAGACTACAGTCAGCAGTATAAGGTGGACTTGTATGATGAAGCTTTTGAACGTCGGAGTTCGGATTTACACGGTATTGCCAATCTCAAATTGCAAACTGTTGCCTCATTTCTTGGATTTCAAGGTCAGTCTCATAATAGTCTAGAGGATGCACGGATGACGGCGCGTGTTTACGAGTCCTTCCTAGAGTCAGACCAGGCTAGAGAATTGTTAGAGACAGAAAGTAGCCTATCAAACAATCCTTTTGGAGGCTTGGATTTGTCACAATTATTTGACTAGGAGTGCCTATGAAACCTGAAAAACCTAAAAATCTAGGTTTTAAGCAGATATACTTTAATCTAGATAAAATACTCTTTCTATTTTTCTTGACTTTCATGATGATTGAGTTTGTCTGGTTACCATCAAATTCTTGGATTGCTGGACTTTTGCTCCGTCAGACAGGCTATCTCTTTCTTTCCTATAACAATATTTTTGCCATTATAACGGGTTCACCCTTTATTAGTCTTGCTTTATTTGTTCTGGTAATTGTTAATCTATTGGTCGCCTATTACCAGATAGGACTTCTCTTTATCGGTGCTCGTCATTTATTATGTCATGAAAAGAGAACCTTGCTAGAGTACAGTCGCAAGGTCTTTCATCAAAGTTTCTTGTTTATGAAGCAAGTGACGTTTGCCAAGATAGCCTTTATCTTCTTTTATGTCATGATGCTCTTTCCATTGATTCGAAAGATTTTAAAGATTTATTACCTAAATAAAATTGTCATTCCGGACTTTATCGTTGATTATGTGGAAGACAAGTATTGGCTAGTAGGTATAGTGGTTACTATTCTGGCTTTACTGCTATTTTACATTTCAGTACGGTTGATGTTTGCCCTCCCTCAGCTTTTATTTGAGAAAAAAACAGTCAAAGAAGCGGTCAGATACAGTCTAGAGAAGACAAGAAAGCACTCCTGGTTTTATACTTGGAACTTGCTTTGGATTGTCGTCAAAACCTACCTATTTTTCATTCTTCTGTTGATTCCAATCCTAGCAAGTCAAGTGCTGATGGATGGTTTGACCCATAAGGAATCTCTTGTGCTGGGAATTATCAACTTTGTCTTGATTAAGAATTTCCACTACATAGCCTTGACTTATTTTCTCATTAAGTTTGTTTCCTTCCTAACAGGAGAAGAACTAGAGATCACACCAAGGAGAAAGAAAGATCACTGGATGAGATGGGGAGTGATGGGCTGTGCTTGTATCTTTTTCGCTCTTGAGGGTTATGTTTATTTGGAAGCTCCAGTTGCCAATAAACCTTTAATTATCTCTCACAGGGGAGTATCCAATAAGAATGGTGTGCAGAATACAGTTCAATCTTTAGAAAAGACAGCCCAACTAAGTCCAGACTTTGTTGAGACAGATGTTCAGGAAACGAAAGATGGCCAGTTTGTCATGATGCATGATGCCAATATCAAGAATCTGACTGGTGTTAATGCCAATCCACAGGATCTAACTTTGAAAGAATTAACCAAACTCGATATTTCAGAAAATGGTTATCATAGCAAGGTGTCCAGTTTTGATGACTACCTCAATAAAGCCAATGAATTGCATCAAAAACTTCTTATTGAGATTAAAACCAGTCGAAAAGATAGCCCAGATATGATGAAACGCTTTATGGAAAAATATGGAACGGTTCTTAAGCAGAATGGTCACCAAATGCAATCCTTGGACTACCATGTGATTGATCAGGTTTTAGCCTACGATTCTCAAATTCCAATCTATTTCATCCTACCTTATAATAGTATTTTTCCAAGAACCAAGGCTACAGGTTATACCATGGAGTATTCAACTTTAGATGAAAATTTTGTCAACAAGCTTTGGAATACGGATCAGAAATTGTACGTTTGGACCATCAATAGTTCAGAGTCCTTTGATAAATCAGTTCATTTGGGAGCAGATGGAATGATAACAGATGACTTGGAAATGATTCAAAATCAGGTTACTATTGCCCAAGAAGACCCAGAGTATACTGATTTGCTTTTCAAACAGGCTATGGAATTCTTTAATTTTTAGTAAGCAAAAAGAGCCTGAGACAAAATAGTTCTCAACCACAAAAAAGCAACGGCAAATACGTTGCTTTTTTGGAGATAAGGGACTATTGGCCTAGGCTCAGTCTTGAGATAAGGTCCTTAGAAACTCGTCTTCTGAGGATTTTATTTTAAATCAGAGGTTGGCTCTCGCCAAGCTTATTTAATATAGAGTTCTTGATTTTTTAGGACAATTTCACGGACACTTGCAAACTTCTTAAGTTTTTTGATTTCTTCTGGATGAGTGACGAGAGTGATAACATAACCTTCCTTGCCCATACGGCCAGTACGTCCAGCACGGTGAGTGTAGGTTTCGATATCTCTTGGGATATCAAAGTTTACGACGCATTCTAGACTATCGATATCAATTCCACGTGCCAGAAGGTCTGTTGCGAGAAGTAGGGTTAGTTGCTTGTCTTTAAACTTTTCTAAGATAACTTTTCTAAATTTAACATTGACATCACTAGCGAGGGAAACAGCCAAGATATCCCGATACTGTAATTTTTCCTCTGCGCTTCCAAGGTCTGATAGGCTGTTAAAGAAGACCAGACCGCGGAAATCCTCCACATGAGCCAGTTTTCGTAGCATATCCACTCTGTGACGTTGATCTACCTGCATGTAGAAGTGTTGGATGTTGTCCAATTTTTGGTCAGAAAGATCAATGGTACGTGTGTTAGGCGCAATTTTTTCTTTGTTAAACTTGGTCGTCGCACTCATATAGACAAGTTGGTGGTCACGAGGTGCGTAGTGAGTAATTTTCTCGACAAAGTGTATCTGAGAATCATCGAGCAATTGGTCAAATTCATCTAGAATGATGGTTTCCACATTCATCATCTTGATTTTTTTTAATTTAATGAGTTCAAAGATACGGCCAGGAGTTCCAATCAGAATTTCTGGTCCTTTTTTTAGACGTTCAATCTGGCGTTTCTGACTCGAACCTGATAAGAAGAGTTGGGCAGTCAAGCCGATAGCTTCTGACCACGTTTTACATACGTCAAAAATCTGTCCAGCAAGCTCCGTATTTGGTGCTAGAATCAAGAGTTGCTGCGCTTTTTTCTTTTGTAGTCTGAGAAGACTTGGTAGAAGGTAAGCTAGGGTCTTACCAGTTCCTGTTGGGCTCACTCCTAGGAGGTTTTCTCCAGCAAGAAGGGGCTCAAATAGTTGGGTTTGAATGGGAGTGAATTCTTGGAAACCGAGTTGGTCACTTAGTTCTTGCCATTCAGTTGGTAGTTTGTTTTTCATTTTTCTGCCTCAAATCTAATGCCAGCAGTCTGGCGCATAGTATATAGTAGCTCATGAACTGAACTTGCATCTTCCAGCCAAGTTTGGTAGAGATTCAGATCTGGTTGCTGGATCATGTGTGCAAATGCAGCGACTTCCTCAGTCATCGTATGAGGAGCCTGTTGGATAGGGAGTTGGATTTGATTGCCTTGGTGGTCGGTAAAAATAGCCGAGCTGACATGTTCGATGGTGTTGAGAGTCAGGGTTCCATCTGTCGTATAAATCTCGCAAGGAAGATTGGAAGTGATGTTTTTCCCAGCTTTTATATGAATTTGAAAGTCAGGGTATAAGAGGATTCCGTCTCCATTCAGGTCCATGCTATTGTCAAGTTGTTGAGCCTGATAGGTCGCGTCTTGAGCTTTTCCAAAGAGACGAACGGCAGCGTAGAGAGGATAGATCCCCAAATCCATAAGCGCTCCACCAGCAAAACGGTCTGAAAAGACATTTGGTGTCTGTTCAGCTAACAAGTCCGGCATTTTGGAAGAATACTTGGCATAGTTGAAATCTGCCCCTAAAATTTGCTTGTCTGCTAAAAAGTTTTTGATAGTAGTAAAAGCTTCTTCGTGGTAATTACGAGCTGCTTCGAAGATAAAACAGTGATTTTTCTCAGCTGTTTGAACCAAATCCAGCCATTCTTGTGGTTGAGTGACAGCTGGCTTTTCAAGAATGACGTGTTTTCCAGCAGATAATGCAACTTTTGCCTGAGCAAAATGCAAGGAGTTTGGACTAGCAATATAGACAACATCAAAGGAGCTCTTGAAGAAGTCCTCTAATTGATCAAAGAGTTGGATATCTTGATAGCGAGAAGCAAAGGTTGCCGCAGTTTCTAGTTTTCTAGAATAGACTGCGACCAGCTTGTACTCTCCACTGGAATGGGCTGCTTCTATGAAGTGGTGGCTGATAGTCCCTGTTCCGATGACACCTAATTTAAGCATAGTTACTCCTTTTCCGATTTCAAATCCTTCTTTCATTATAACATAGATAGACGGGACTATCCAACAGAGGGTAAAAAATTTCAAATAAGCTACTAGGTCTTTTCCAAAGAAAGTGGTACAATAGTGAGATGAGTAAATGAAATAGGAGGAAAAATGAGGTTACTACCTATAAGAAAAATATCACGTCAGTCTAAGAGGCTAGCGCTTTTTTTGACTTTTTGTGCAGGATATGTAGATGCCTATACTTTTATTGTCCGAGGGAATACTCTTGTAGCTGGACAAACTGGAAATGTCGTCTTTCTATCAGTGGGGCTCATTCAACACAATGTTTCAGATGCTAGTGCCAAAGTAATGACCTTGCTAGCTTTTATGATGGGGGTCTTTTTACTAACGATTTATAAGGAAAAATTGAGAATTGTGAAAAAGCCCATTCTGTCCTTGATTCCTTTGGCAATCCTATCAATCATTATTGGTTTTGTACCACAGACTGTAGATAATATCTATTTAGTACCGCCCTTGGCCTTTTGTATGGGGTTGGTGACAACCGCTTTTGGAGAAGTGTCGGGTATTGCTTATAATAACGCTTTTATGACAGGGAATATCAAACGGACTATGCTGGCTTTTGGAGATTATTTCCGAACCAAGCACACACCTTTTTTGCGTGAAGGATTCATATTTGTAAGCCTGCTTAGTAGTTTTGTCCTTGGTGTTGTCTTTTCAGCCTATTTGACGATTTTCTATCATGAAAAGACCATTCTTGGTGTTCCTATTATGATGAGTATTTTTTATGTCAGCATGCTTTTTGCCAAGTGGAGGAAAAAAGTAAAAGAAAAAGCTTTATTTTAGGTGTTATTACTTGTAAGAAAATAGGAGATATGCTATACTTGAAGAGTTGACTATGCACGATCCTGTGCAACCGCACGAACATCGTTGCTTGATTATTCAAGTTTAAGTGGTTCGTCCCACGATGCTAGGCGAGTCTTCACAAAAAATTCGGGGAAACCCATAAAAATCATAGGAGGTGCATAATGAGCACATACGCAATTATCAAAACTGGCGGAAAACAAGTTAAAGTTGAAGTTGGTCAAGCAGTTTACGTTGAAAAATTGAACGTTGAAGCTGGTCAAGAAGTTACTTTTAACGAAGTTGTTCTTGTTGGTGGTGAAAACACTGTTGTCGGAACTCCACTTGTTGCTGGAGCTACTGTAGTTGGAACTGTTGAAAAACAAGGAAAACAAAAGAAAGTTGTTACTTACAAGTACAAACCTAAAAAAGGTAGCCACCGTAAACAAGGTCACCGTCAACCATATACAAAAGTTGTCATCAACGCAATCAACGCTTAATTTTAAGGAGAACACATGATACAGGCAGTCTTTGAGAGAGCCGAAGATGGCGAGCTGAGGAGTGCGGAAATTACTGGACACGCCGAGAGTGGCGAATACGGCTTAGATGTCGTGTGTGCATCGGTTTCTACGCTTGCCATTAACTTTATCAATTCTATTGAAAAATTTGCAGGCTATGAACCAATCCTAGAATTAAACGAAGATGAAGGTGGCTATCTGATGGTTGAAATTCCAAAAGATCTTCCTTCACACCAGAGAGAAATGACCCAGTTATTCTTTGAATCATTTTTCTTAGGTATGGCAAACTTATCGGAGAACTCTTCTGAGTTCGTCCAAACCAGAGTTATCACAGAAAACTAACACGGAGGAAAACATTATGTTAAAAATGACTCTTAACAACTTGCAACTTTTCGCCCACAAAAAAGGTGGAGGTTCTACATCAAACGGACGTGATTCACAAGCGAAACGTCTTGGAGCTAAAGCAGCTGACGGACAAACTGTAACAGGTGGATCAATCCTTTACCGTCAACGTGGTACACACATCTACCCAGGTGTAAACGTTGGACGTGGTGGAGACGATACTTTGTTCGCTAAAGTTGAAGGCGTAGTACGCTTTGAACGTAAAGGACGCGATAAAAAACAAGTTTCTGTTTATCCAATCGCTAAATAAAAAGGTCCAGTGAACCTTTTTATCCCGAGCCTTGAAATGTAAAGGCGAGGAAGCTAGAAGTAGCATAAACTAAGGCTTTCCGAGTTTTCGGAGAGCCTATTTTTTTATTTTGATACCCACGCTGATACCCATATTTTAAAAACCAATGTAAGAAGCGAACTTGTCGGCTACTTTGTCTTTTAGATACAATTATAAAATAGTGGAATGTGAGCCTTTTACAGTAATGAATGTTATAAGGGAATAAGATATTGTAAAAATTGCTAAGATTTGATATAATAATTTTATCTTGGTAAGCTAGCAGAAATATGGAAAGGATGTAAACCTGTATGAAAAAAATTATCACTATAATAGTCTGTTCAATCTCTTTTCTTGTTTTATCTGCTTGTGTCAGTAAGAAAAAACTTGTTCTTCCTGAACCTGAAACGATCTCTGTAATTTCCCTGCAGAAAAAAATCTCTGAAGATATTAAAACTATAACCAAGAGAGAAGAAATCTCAAAATTGATTGACGAGATACAGAAGCAGTCCACCTCCACAACTTTAGAAAGTTTAAATGATCAACCGACAAATGTTAAAGATTACATCATTATCAAATTCTCTCATCAGAATGAAGAAAATGATAGTGTAGCCTATCTATATACTATGAAAGAAAAACAATATATTGAACAACCCTATGTTGGGATTTGGGAGGTAAGTCCAGATATAGCGAATAGGGTTGAAGAAGCTTATTCTAGTTGATTTATAGAATAAAAGAAATTTTTAGAGAGTTTTCTTGTATCATGTTTTAAACGGTAAATCAACAAGATTTGCTGTTTTTATTTGTTTGAAATAAAATGAGGACTGAAAAAGGATATCATTCTAATTCTTGTATTGAGGTATTAGAGTATTCGCTTAGACTTGAAAATTTCCAGACTTTTTTCCTTTTTGGAAAACTTCTAAAATATGGTATAATGAAAAGATAAAGAAGTTGGGGGTAGAAGATGAACATTCAACAATTACGCTATGTTGTGGCTATTGCGAATAGCGGTACTTTTCGTGAAGCTGCTGAAAAGATGTATGTTAGTCAGCCGAGTCTGTCTATTTCTGTTCGTGATTTGGAAAAAGAGTTGGGCTTTAAGATTTTCCGTCGGACCAGCTCAGGGACTTTCTTGACTCGTCGTGGTATGGAATTTTATGAAAAAGCGCAAGAATTGGTTAAAGGATTTGATATTTTTCAAAATCAGTATGCCAATCCTGAGGAAGAAAAGGATGAATTTTCCATTGCTAGTCAGCACTATGACTTCTTGCCACCAACCATTACGGCCTTTTCAGAGCGCTATCCTGATTATAAGAACTTTCGTATTTTTGAATCAACTACTGTTCAAATTTTAGATGAAGTAGCGCAAGGGCATAGTGAGATTGGGATTATCTACCTCAACAATCAAAATAAAAAAGGTATTATGCAACGGGTTGAAAAGCTAGGTCTGGAGGTCATTGAATTGATTTCCTTCCATACCCATATTTATCTCCGCGAGGGGCATCCTTTGGCTCAGAAAGAGGAATTGGTTATGGAGGATTTAGCGGATCTACCGACAGTTCGTTTTACTCAAGAGAAAGATGAGTACCTTTATTATTCAGAGAACTTTGTTGATACTAGTGCGAGCTCGCAGATGTTCAATGTGACAGACCGTGCTACTTTGAATGGTATTTTGGAGCGGACGGACGCTTATGCAACAGGTTCCGGATTTTTAGATAGTGACAGTGTCAATGGGATTACAGTCATTCGTCTCAAGGATAACCTAGATAATCGCATGGTCTATGTAAAACGTGAAGAAGTGGAGCTGAGTCAAGCTGGGACTCTCTTTGTAGAAGTCATGCAAGAATATTTTAATCAGAAGAGGAAATCATGAAAAAAAGAGGAATAGTGGCAGTCATTGTACTACTTTTGATTGGGCTTGATCAGTTGGTAAAATCCTATATCGTCCAGCAGATTCCACTGGGTGAAGTACGCTCTTGGATTCCCAATTTCGTTAGCTTGACCTACCTGCAAAATCGAGGTGCAGCCTTTTCTATCTTACAAGATCAGCAGTTGTTATTCGCTGTCATTACCCTGGTTGTCGTGGTAGGGGCCATTTGGTATCTACATAAACACATGGAGGACTCACTCTGGATGGTCTTGGGTTTGACCTTGATTATTGCAGGTGGTCTTGGAAACTTTATTGACAGGATCAGTCAGGGCTTTGTTGTGGATATGTTTCATATGGACTTTATCAATTTTGCAATTTTCAATGTGGCAGATAGCTATCTGACTGTTGGAGTGATTATTTTATTGATTGCAATGTTAAAAGAGGAAATAAATGGAAATTAAAATTGAAACTGGTGGCCTGCGTTTAGATAAGGCTTTGTCGGATTTGACAGAATTATCACGCAGTCTCGCGAATGAACAAATCAAATCAGGCCAGGTCTTGGTCAATGGCCAAGTCAAGAAAGCTAAATACACTGTCCAAGAGGGCGATATCGTCACTTACCATGTGCCAGAACCAGAGGTTTTAGAGTATGTGCCTGAGAATCTTCCGCTAGATATCATCTACCAAGATGAGGATGTGGCCGTCGTTAACAAGCCTCAAGGAATGGTTGTGCATCCGAGTGCTGGTCATATTAGTGGAACTCTGGTAAATGCCCTTATGTACCATATTAAGGATTTATCGGGTATCAATGGGGTTCTGCGTCCAGGAATTGTTCATCGTATTGATAAGGATACGTCAGGCCTTCTCATGATTGCTAAAAACGATGAGGCGCATCTAGCACTTGCTCAAGAACTGAAGGATAAAAAGTCTCTCCGCAAATATTGGGCGATTGTTCATGAAAATCTGCCTAATGATCGTGGTGTCATTGAAGCTCCGATTGGCCGTAGTGAAAAAGACCGTAAGAAACAGGCTGTGACTGCTAAAGGGAAGCCTGCAGTGACACGTTTCCACGTTTTGGAACGCTTTGGTGATTATAGTTTAGTGGAGCTGCAGTTGGAAACAGGCCGCACCCATCAAATCCGTGTTCACATGGCTTATATTGGTCATCCAGTCGCTGGTGATGAAGTCTATGGTCCTCGCAAGACTTTGAAAGGAAATGGACAATTTCTTCATGCCAAGACTTTAGGTTTTACCCATCCGAGAACAGGTGAGACCATGGAATTTACAGCAGATATTCCAGAGATTTTTAAGGAAACATTGGAGAGATTGAGAAAGAATTAGACGTGATAAAAGGTTGAGATGACTTGTCTCGACCTTTTTCCTATCAACTCTTTTCTATTTCCTGCCATTCATGTTATAATGGATAAATATGAAGAATCGGAGTGAGACTATGAAATACAAACGGATTGTCTTTAAGGTGGGGACTTCTTCTCTGACGAATGAGGATGGAAGTTTATCACGTAGTAAGGTAAAGGCTATTACCCAGCAGTTGGCTATGCTGCACGAGGCTGGTCATGAATTGATTTTGGTGTCGTCAGGTGCCATTGCGGCTGGTTTTGGGGCCTTAGGATTTAAAAAGCGTCCGACTAAGATTGCTGATAAACAGGCTTCAGCAGCGGTAGGGCAAGGGCTCTTGTTGGAAGAATACACGACCAATCTTCTCTTGCGCCAAATCGTTTCTGCACAAATCTTGCTGACTCAGGATGATTTTGTAGATAAGCGCCGTTATAAAAATGCCCATCAGGCTTTGTCAGTTTTACTTAGCCGTGGCGCGATTCCTATCATCAATGAGAATGACAGTGTCGTTATTGATGAGCTCAAGGTTGGGGACAATGATACTCTAAGTGCCCAGGTAGCGGCCATGGTCCAAGCAGACCTTTTGGTTCTCTTGACAGACGTCGACGGTCTCTATACAGGAAATCCTAATTCAGATCCAAGAGCCAAACGCTTGGAGCGAATCGAGACCATCAATCGTGAGATTATTGATATGGCCGGTGGAGCAGGTTCTTCAAACGGAACTGGGGGCATGTTAACCAAAATCAAAGCAGCGACTATTGCGACGGAATCAGGAGTTCCTGTTTATATCTGCTCATCTTTGAAGACAGATGCCATGATTGAAGCAGCTGAGGAGACCAAGGATGGTTCCTACTTTGTTGCTCAAGAGAAGGGACTTCGTACCCAGAAACAATGGCTGGCCTTCTATGCTCAGAGCCAAGGTTCTATTTGGGTTGATAAAGGAGCTGCAGAAGCTCTCTCTCAACACGGAAAGAGTCTTCTCTTATCTGGTATTGTTGAAGCAGAAGGAGCCTTTTCTTACGGTGATATCGTGACAGTATTTGACAAGGAAAGTGGAAAATCACTTGGAAAAGGACGTGTGCAATTTGGAGCATCTGCTTTGGAGGATATGTTGCGTTCTCAAAAAGCCAAGGGGGTCTTGATTCACCGTGACGATTGGATTTCCATTACTCCTGAAATCCAACTACTCTTTACAGAATTTTAGAGGTAAACTATGGTAAGTACACAAGAACAATTTGAACAGGTACAGGCCGTTAAAAAATCAATCAACACAGCCAGTGAAGTCGTGAAAAACCAAGCTCTGCTAGCCATGGCTGATCACTTAGTGGCTGCTACTGAGGAAATTTTAGCGGCCAATGCCCTCGATATGGAAGCTGCTAAGGGTAAAATCTCAGATGTGATGCTGGATCGTCTTTATTTGGATGCAGGGCGTATAGAAGCAATGGCAACTGGGATTCGTGAAGTGGTTGCCTTACCAGATCCAATAGGTGAAGTTTTAGAAACAAGTCATCTTGAAAATGGCTTGGTTATCACCAAAAAACGTGTGGCTATGGGTGTTATCGGTATTATCTATGAAAGTCGTCCAAATGTGACGTCAGACGCAGCTGCTTTGGCTCTCAAGAGTGGAAATGCGGTTGTTCTTCGTAGTGGGAAGGATGCCTATCAAACTGCCCATGCCATTGTCACAGCCTTGAAGAAGGGCTTGGAAACGACTACTATTCACCCAGATGTGATTCAACTGGTGGAAGATACCAGCCGTGAAAGTAGCTATGCCATGATGAAGGCCAAGGGCTATCTAGACCTTCTCATTCCTCGTGGAGGGGCTGGCTTGATCAATGCCGTGGTTGAGAATGCTATCGTACCAGTTATCGAGACAGGAACTGGGATTGTTCATGTTTATGTCGATAAGGACGCAGATGAAGATAAAGCTTTATCTATTATCAACAATGCTAAAACTAGTCGTCCTTCTGTCTGCAATGCCATGGAGGTTCTACTTGTTCATGAAGACAAGGCAGCAAGCTTCCTTCCTCGCTTGGAGCAAGTGCTGGTTGCAGATCGAAAAGAAGCTGGGTTGGAACCAATTCAATTCCGACTCGATAGCCAAGCAATCCAGTTTGTTTCAGGTCACGCAGCTGAAGCACAAGACTTTGACACCGAGTTTTTAGACTATGTCCTTGCTGTTAAGGTTGTGAGCAGTTTAGAAGAAGCGGTTGCCCATATTGAGGCTCACAGTACCCATCATTCGGATGCCATTGTGACGGAAAATGCTGAAGCTGCAGCTTACTTTACAGATCAAGTGGACTCTGCAGCTGTCTATGTCAATGCCTCAACTCGTTTCACAGATGGAGGCCAATTTGGTCTTGGTTGTGAAATGGGGATTTCTACTCAGAAACTGCACGCACGTGGTCCAATGGGCTTGAAGGAGTTGACTAGCTACAAGTATGTGGTTACTGGTGACGGACAGATAAGGGAGTAAGAGATGAAGATTGGATTTATCGGTTTGGGGAATATGGGTGCTAGTTTGGCCAAGGCTGTTTTGCAGGCCAAGACGGGTGATGACATTCTTCTTGCCAATCGTAGTCAAGCCAAGGTGGATGCTTTCATCGCCAACTTTGGTGGTCAGGCTTCCAGCAATGAAGAAATTTTTGCAGAAGCAGATGTGATTTTTCTAGGAGTTAAGCCTGCTCAGTTTTCTGAACTGCTTTCTCAATACCAGACCATTCTTGAAAAACGAGAGAGTCTTCTTTTGATCTCCATGGCAGCTGGATTGACTTTAGAAAAACTAGCAAGTCTTATCCCAAGTCAACACCGAATTATTCGTATGATGCCAAATACCCCTGCTTCTATCGGACAAGGAGTGATTAGTTATGCCTTGTCTCCTAATTGCAGGGTTGAGGACAGTGAGCTCTTTTGTCAGCTTTTAAATAAGGCTGGTCTATTGGTTGAACTAGGAGAAGGCTTAATCGACGCAGCGACAGGTCTTGCAGGCTGTGGACCAGCCTTTGTCTATCTCTTTATTGAGGCCTTGGCAGATGCAGGTGTTCAGACTGGATTGCCACGAGAGACAGCATTGAAAATGGCGGCTCAAACTGTGGTAGGAGCTGGTCAATTGATCCTTGAAAGTCAGCAACATCCTGGAGTATTGAAAGACCAAGTTTGTAGCCCAGGCGGTTCGACTATCGCTGGTGTAGCGAGCCTAGAAGCGCATGCTTTTCGAGGAACGGTCATGGATGCAGTTCATAAATCCTATAAAAGAACACAAGAACTAGGTAAATAAGAGGTGGATTTGTCTGCCTCTTTTATGGTGGTTGAAATGCGAAGACAAAAAGATTGTCACAAACCCCTATTTTTTTGATAGAATAGAAGTAGTAAAAAAGAAATGAGTTAGACATGTCAAAAGGATTTTTAGTCTCTCTTGAGGGACCAGAGGGAGCAGGAAAGACCAGTGTTTTAGAGACACTGTTACCAATTTTAGAGGAAAAAGGGGTAGAGGTGCTGACGACCCGTGAACCTGGCGGAGTCTTGATAGGAGAGAAGATTCGGAAAGTGATTCTGGATCCAAGTCATACTCAGATGGATGCTAAAACAGAGCTTTTGCTCTATATCGCTAGTCGCAGACAGCACTTGGTGGAAAAAGTTCTTCCAGCACTTGAAGCTGGTAAGTTGGTCATTATGGACCGCTTCATCGATAGTTCTCTTGCCTATCAGGGATTTGGTCGTGGCTTGGATATTGACGCCATTGATTGGCTCAATCAGTTTGCGACAGATGGCCTTAAACCTGATTTGACACTCTATTTTGACATCGAGGTGGAAGAAGGACTAGCTCGTATCGCTGCTAATAGCAATCGCGAGGTCAATCGTTTGGATTTGGAAGGGCTGGACTTGCATAAGAAAGTCCGTCAAGGCTACCTTTCTCTTCTAGACAAAGAAGGAAATCGCATTGTCAAGATTGACGCTAGCTTCCCTTTGGAGCAAGTTGTGGAAACTACCAAGGCTGTCTTGTTTGATAGAATGGGATTAGCTAAATGAAACAAGATCAACTAAAGGCCTGGCAGCCAGAACAGTTTGACCGCTTTGTCCGTATCTTGGAGCAAGACCAGCTCAATCATGCTTACCTCTTTTCAGGTTTCTTTGGAAGCTTGGAAATGGCGCAGTTTTTAGCTAAGAGCCTCTTTTGTACAGATAAAGTAGGTGTTTTACCATGTGAGAAATGCCGAAATTGTAAGCTGATTGAAAAGGGAGAGTTTCCCGATGTTACCTTGATTAAACCAGTTAATCAGGTCATTAAGACAGAACGCATTCGGGAATTGGTGGGCCAGTTTTCCCAAGCAGGAATTGAAAGCCAGCAGCAGGTTTTTATTATCGAGCAAGCTGAGAAGATGCACCCCAACGCAGCCAATTCTCTGCTCAAGGTCATCGAAGAACCCCAGAGTGAGGTTTATATTTTCTTCTTGACAAGCGATGAAGAAAAGATTTTACCGACAATCCGAAGTCGGACCCAGATTTTCCACTTTAAAAAACAAGAAGAGAAGCTGATCTTGCTCTTAGAACAAATGGGACTGGTTAAGAAAAAAGCGACTCTCCTAGCTCAGTTTAGTCAATCGCGAGCTGAAGCAGAAAAGTTGGCTAATCAGGCAAGTTTTTGGACTTTGGTCGATGAAAGTGAACGCCTGCTGACTTGGTTAGTAGCTAAGAAAAAAGAAAGTTATTTGCAAGTTGCTAAACTAGCTAGCTTGGCAGATGATAAGGAAAAACAAGATCAGGTTTTACGGATTCTTGAAGTCCTCTGTGGGCAGGACCTCCTGCAAGCAAGAGTAAGAGTGATTCTACAAGATTTGCTAGAAGCTAGAAAAATGTGGCAAGCTAATGTCAGCTTTCAAAATGCCATGGAATATCTGGTCTTGAAAGAAATATAAACTCAAAAATGAATGATAAAGAAAGGAAAGGGCTGTTTTATGGACAAAAAAGAATTATTTGACGCGCTGGATGATTTTTCCCAACAATTACTAGTGACCTTGGCCGATGTGGAAGCCATCAAGAAAAATCTCAAGAGCCTGGTAGAGGAAAATACAGCTCTTCGTTTGGAAAATAGTAAGTTGCGCGAACGCTTGGGTGAGGTGGAAGCAGACGCTCCTGTCAAGGCTAAGCATGTTCGTGAAAGTGTCCGTCGAATTTATAAAGATGGATTTCACGTATGTAATGATTTTTATGGACAACGTCGAGAGCAGGACGAGGAATGTATGTTCTGTGACGAGTTGTTATACAGGGAGTAGGCATGCAGATTCAAAAAAGTTTTAAGGGGCAGTCTCCCTATGGCAAGCTGTATCTAGTCGCAACGCCGATTGGCAATCTAGATGATATGACCTTTCGTGCTATTCAGACCTTGAAAGAAGTGGACTGGATTGCTGCTGAGGACACGCGCAATACAGGTCTATTGCTCAAGCATTTTGACATTTCTACCAAGCAAATCAGTTTTCATGAGCACAATGCCAAGGAAAAGATTCCTGATTTGATTGGTTTCCTGAAAGCAGGGCAAAGTATTGCTCAGGTATCCGACGCGGGTCTGCCTAGCATCTCAGACCCTGGTCATGATTTGGTTAAGGCAGCAATTGAGGAAGAAATTGCGGTTGTGACTGTTCCAGGTGCCTCTGCAGGAATTTCTGCCTTGATTGCCAGTGGTTTAGCGCCACAGCCACATATCTTTTACGGTTTTTTACCCAGAAAATCAGGCCAGCAAAAGCAATTTTTCGACTCAAAAAAAGACTATCCTGAAACTCAGATTTTCTATGAATCGCCCCATCGTGTGGCAGATACGTTGGAAAATATGTTAGCAGTTTATGGCGACCGCTCGGTGGTCTTGGTTAGAGAATTGACCAAAATCTATGAAGAATACCAAAGAGGTACAATTTCTGAATTGCTGGAAAGCATCTCTGAAACGCCACTTAAGGGAGAATGCCTTCTTATCGTTGAAGGTGCCAGTCAGGATGTGGAAGAAAAAGACGAGGAGGACTTGTTCTTAGAAATCCAAGCCCGCATACAACATGGTATGAAGAAAAATCAAGCCATTAAGGAAGTAGCAAAGATTTACCAGTGGAATAAAAGCCAGCTTTACGCTGCCTACCACGACTGGGAAGAAAATCAAGAAAATGACTAAACAGGGAAGTTTGCCTTCTTCCCTTTTTTTGTTATACTAGTAGAAGAAAAAAATAGAAAGATTTGTGGGAGTGAAAAAGTCCTGTGGACTTTTTCAGCCTGAGCCAAGAAATTCGAGAGCGAGGAAAGTCCTGTGGACTTTTTCAGCCTGAGCCAAGAAATTCGAGAGCGAGGAAAGTCCTGTTGACTTTTTCAGCCTGAGCCAAGAAATTCGAAAACTCTTAAGTTCGATTGGCTTTTTCAATGTGAACCTTGTCTTCACACTCCCAAAGAGGTATTAGTGTCGTGTCTCAATCTTATATCAATGTTATCGGTGCTGGTTTGGCAGGTTCTGAAGCTGCCTACCAAATCGCAGAGCGTGGTATTCCAGTTAAACTTTATGAAATGCGTGGTGTCAAGTCGACACCTCAGCACAAAACAGACAATTTTGCTGAGTTAGTTTGTTCCAATTCTCTTCGTGGAGATGCTTTGACAAATGCTGTCGGGCTTCTCAAGGAAGAAATGCGTCGTTTGGGTTCTGTCATTTTGGAATCTGCTGAGGCTACACGTGTTCCTGCAGGCGGAGCTCTTGCGGTGGACCGTGATGGCTTCTCCCAGATGGTGACTGAGAAAGTAGCTAACCACCCCTTGATTGAAGTGGTTCGTGATGAAATTACAGAATTGCCGACAGATGTTATTACAGTTGTGGCGACTGGTCCCTTGACTAGCGATGCTCTGGCTGAAAAGATTCATGCTCTTAATGACGGCGATGGTTTCTATTTCTATGACGCGGCAGCGCCTATTATCGATGTCAATACCATCGATATGAGCAAGGTCTATCTTAAATCTCGTTATGATAAGGGAGAAGCGGCCTACCTCAATGCCCCTATGACCAAGCAAGAATTTATGGATTTCCATGAAGCCTTGGTCAATGCAGAAGAAGCACCGCTCAATTCTTTTGAAAAAGAAAAGTACTTTGAAGGTTGTATGCCTATCGAAGTCATGGCCAAACGTGGCATTAAAACCATGCTTTATGGCCCTATGAAACCAGTCGGTCTTGAGTATCCGGACGACTACACAGGACCTCGTGATGGAGAATTCAAAACCCCCTATGCGGTAGTCCAGCTTCGTCAGGACAACACAGCAGGTAGTCTCTATAATATCGTCGGTTTCCAGACCCACCTCAAATGGGGAGAACAAAAGCGAGTCTTTCAAATGATTCCAGGTCTTGAAAATGCCGAGTTTGTCCGTTATGGGGTTATGCATCGCAATTCTTACATGGATTCACCAAACCTTCTTGAGCAGACTTACCGTTCTAAGAAACAACCAAATCTCTTCTTTGCTGGTCAGATGACGGGTGTGGAAGGCTATGTTGAGTCCGCAGCGTCAGGCTTAGTTGCTGGAATTAACGCAGCTCGTCTTTTTAAGGGAGAAAGTGAGGCTATTTTCCCAGAAACAACAGCGATTGGAAGCTTAGCTCATTACATCACCCATGCTGACAGCAAACACTTCCAACCAATGAATGTCAATTTCGGGATTATCAAGGAGTTGGAAGGCGAGCGTATTCGTGATAAGAAGGCTCGTTATGAAAAAATTGCTGAGCGTGCCCTCAGTGATTTAGAGGAATTTTTAACTGTCTAATTTTTTTCAAAGAATTGCTCATGGTACTATAAAAATCTTAGAAATTGTGATAAAATAGGTAGGATAAAAAAAGGAGAGTGAAAATGGCGAATCCCAAGTATAAACGTATTTTAATCAAGTTATCAGGTGAAGCCCTTGCCGGTGAACGTGGCGTAGGGATTGATATCCAAACAGTTCAAACAATCGCAAAAGAGATTCAAGAAGTTCATAGCTTAGGTATCGAAATTGCCCTTGTTATCGGTGGAGGAAATCTCTGGCGTGGAGAACCTGCAGCAGAAGCAGGTATGGACCGCGTTCAGGCAGATTACACAGGAATGCTTGGGACTGTTATGAATGCTCTTGTGATGGCAGATTCATTGCAACAAGTTGGGGTTGATACACGTGTGCAAACAGCTATTGCTATGCAACAAGTGGCAGAGCCTTATGTCCGTGGACGTGCCCTTCGTCACCTTGAAAAAGGCCGTATCGTTATCTTTGGTGCCGGAATTGGTTCACCTTACTTCTCAACAGATACAACAGCGGCCCTTCGTGCAGCTGAAATCGAAGCGGATGCTATCCTTATGGCTAAAAATGGCGTAGATGGTGTTTACAATGCCGATCCTAAGAAGGACAAGACAGCTGTTAAATTTGAAGAATTGACTCACCGTGATGTTATTAACAAAGGTCTTCGTATCATGGACTCAACAGCTTCAACCCTCTCAATGGATAACGACATTGACTTGGTTGTCTTCAACATGAACCAACCAGGCAACATCAAACGTGTCGTATTTGGTGAAAATATCGGAACAACAGTTTCAAATAATATCGAAGAAAAGGAATAAGAAAGATTATGGCTAACGCAATTATTGAAAAAGCTAAAGAGAGAATGACCCAGTCTCACCAATCACTTGCTCGTGAATTTGGTGGTATCCGTGCTGGTCGTGCCAATGCAAGCTTGCTTGATCGTGTACATGTAGAATACTACGGAGTAGAAACTCCTCTTAACCAAATCGCTTCAATTACGATTCCAGAAGCGCGTGTTTTGTTGGTGACACCATTTGACAAGTCTTCATTGAAAGACATCGAACGTGCCTTGAACGCTTCTGATCTTGGTATCACACCAGCTAACGACGGTTCTGTTATTCGTTTGGTTATCCCTGCTCTCACAGAAGAAACTCGTCGTGACCTTGCTAAAGAAGTGAAGAAGGTCGGCGAAAATGCTAAAGTGGCTGTCCGCAATATCCGTCGTGATGCTATGGATGAAGCTAAGAAACAAGAAAAAGCAAAAGAAATCACTGAAGACGAATTGAAGACTCTTGAAAAAGACATTCAAAAAGTAACAGACGATGCTGTTAAACACATCGATGACATGACTGCCAATAAAGAAAAAGAACTTTTGGAAGTCTAAAATAAACAGAAAAACTCAGTTGGCATTGCTGGCTGAGTTTTATTCGAAAGAAGGAAATATGAATACAAATCTTGCAAGTTTTATCGTTGGACTCATCATCGATGAAAATGACCGTTTTTACTTTGTGCAAAAGGATGGCCAAACCTATGCGCTTGCCAAGGAAGAAGGTCAGCATACAGTGGGTGATACGGTTAAAGGTTTCGCCTATACAGATATGAAGCAAAAACTCCGCTTGACGACTCTAGAAGTGACTGCTACTCAGGACCAATTTGGTTGGGGCCGTGTCACAGAAGTTCGTAAGGACTTGGGTGTTTTTGTGGATACAGGACTTCCTGACAAGGAAATTGTAGTGTCACTCGATATTCTCCCTGAGCTCAAGGAACTCTGGCCTAAGAAGGGCGACCAACTCTACATCCGTCTTGAAGTGGACAAGAAAGACCGTATCTGGGGACTCTTGGCTTATCAAGAAGACTTTCAACGTCTGGCTCGTCCTGCCTACAACAACATGCAGAACCAAAACTGGCCAGCCATTGTTTACCGCCTCAAGCTATCAGGAACTTTTGTTTACCTGCCAGAAAATAACATGCTTGGCTTTATCCATCCTAGCGAGCGCTATGCAGAACCACGTTTGGGGCAAGTCTTAGATGCGCGTGTCATTGGTTTCCGTGAAGTGGACCGTACCTTGAACCTTTCTCTCAAACCACGTTCCTTTGAGATGTTGGAAAATGATGCCCAGATGATTTTGACCTACTTAGAAAGCAATGGCGGTTTCATGACCTTAAATGATAAGTCATCTCCAGACGACATCAAGGCAACCTTTGGCATTTCTAAAGGTCAGTTCAAGAAAGCACTCGGTGGCTTGATGAAGGCTGGCAAAATCAAGCAGGACCAGTTTGGGACAGAGTTGATTTAGGGAGGCTTATGAGAAAATCATTTTACACTTGGCTCATGACCGAGCGCAATCCTAAAAGTAACAGTCCCAAAGCCATCTTAGCAGACCTCGCTTTTGAAGAGTCGGCCTTTCCAAAACATACAGATGACTTCGATGAGGTGAGTCGCTTTTTGGAGGAACATGCCAGTTTCTCTTTTAACCTAGGAGACTTTGACGCCATCTGGCAAGAATACTTAGAACACTAGCATGATTCACTGGGTTTGGGCTAGTAATTTCTCCACCCCTTTGCTATAATAAAAAGAAATAAAAGGATTAGAGAGGTTCTTTATTTGAAGGAACATTCAATAGACATTCAACTGAGTCATCCAGATGACTTGTTTCATCTTTTTGGTTCCAATGAACGCCATCTTCGTTTGATGGAAGAAGAGCTTGATGTGGTGATTCATGCCCGTACGGAGATTGTCCAGGTTTTGGGAGAAGAGACTGCCTGTGAGGAAGCTCGTCAGGTTATTCAAGCTCTCATGGTCTTGGTGAACCGTGGGATGACCGTTGGTACGCCAGATGTGGTGACTGCAATTAGCATGGTCAAAAACGATGAAATTGACAAGTTTGTCGCCCTTTACGAAGAAGAAATCATCAAAGATAATACAGGAAAACCTATCCGTGTCAAAACCTTGGGTCAAAAACTTTATGTGGATAGTGTTAAGCAACACGATGTGACCTTTGGGATTGGTCCTGCAGGGACAGGAAAGACTTTTCTCGCAGTGACCTTGGCAGTGACTGCCCTTAAACGTGGGCAAGTCAAACGAATTATCTTGACACGTCCAGCGGTTGAGGCGGGAGAGAGTCTTGGATTTCTTCCGGGTGATCTTAAGGAGAAGGTAGATCCTTACCTTAGACCTGTTTATGATGCCTTGTATCAGATTCTGGGGAAAGACCAAACAACTCGACTCATGGAGCGTGAAATTATCGAGATTGCGCCCCTTGCCTACATGCGTGGACGAACCTTGGATGATGCCTTTGTCATTCTCGATGAGGCGCAAAATACGACCATCATGCAGATGAAGATGTTTTTGACTCGTTTAGGCTTTAATTCTAAGATGATTGTCAATGGAGATATCAGCCAGATTGACCTGCCACGTAATGTCAAGTCTGGTTTGATTGATGCCCAAGAGAAACTCAAGAACATTCACCAGATTGACTTTGTTCATTTTTCAGCTAAGGATGTGGTTCGCCATCCAGTTGTCGCTCAGATTATCCGAGCTTATGAACCAGTACCAGTTAAAAATGAAGAGAATGAAGAATTAGATCCTCAACCTCTATCTGAAGGATAGTTCTTTTGTACTTAAAGTTATCTCAATACAATGTTTCATTCAATATCCTTATCTTAGTTAGAAACTTTTCAAGTGGGGGAAACGTATGGAATCAATTTTTGTAAAGCTTGCCCAGTATCCGTCTATAGAAACTGAGCGTTTATTGCTTAGACCTGTAACCTTGGATGATGCGGAAGAAATGTTTGCCTATGCCTCGGACAGAGAAAATACGCGTTACACTTTTCCAACCAATCAAAGCTTGGAAGAAACTAAGAATAATATTGGTCAGTTCTACTTGGCCAATCCCTTGGGACGCTGGGGAATAGAACTAAAAAGCAATGGCAAATTTATCGGAACCATTGATTTGCACAAGATTGATCCTGCTCTTAAGAAGGCGGCTATTGGCTACATTATCAATAAAAAGTATTGGAATCAAGGATTGACGACAGAAGCCAATCGTGCCGTAATTGAGCTAGCTTTTGAGAAGATAGGAATGAATAAGTTAGTTGCTTTACACGATAAGGCTAATCCTGCGTCTGGAAAGGTCATGGAGAAATCAGGAATGCATTTTTCCCACGAAGAAGCTTATGCTTGTATGGACCAGCATGAAGAAGGTCGAATCGTTACAAGAGTTCACTATGTCTTGACCAAGGAAGACTATTTTGCAAATAAATAAGCAGTTGAGAAGAAATTTTCAACTGTTTTTTCTTCCTCTTACGAATAATCTAAGAGAGGAGAAAATATGGAAGCAATTATCGAGAAAATTAAAGAGTATAAAATCATTGTCATCTGTACTGGTCTGGGCTTGCTTGTAGGAGGATTTTTCCTGCTAAAACCAGCTCCACAAACATCTGTCAAGGAAACGAATTTGCAGGCTGAAGTCGCAGATATTTCCAAGGATTCATCGACCGAAAAGGATGTGAAGAAGGAAGAAAAGGCAGAGCCCCTTGAACAAGATCTAATCACAGTAGATGTAAAAGGCGCTGTTAAAGCACCTGGAATTTATGATTTGCCAGTAGGTAGTCGAGTCAATGATGCAGTGCAGAAAGCAGGTGGATTGACAGAAGAAGCAGACAGCAAGTCGCTTAATCTAGCTCAGAAAGTTAGTGATGAGGCTTTGGTTTACGTTCCCACTAAGGGAGAAGAAGCAGCTAGTCAACAGACTACTTCGGGGACAGCTTCTTCAACAAGCAAGGAAAAGAAGGTCAATCTCAACAAAGCCAGTCTGGAAGAACTCAAGCAGGTCAAAGGCTTGGGAGGAAAACGAGCCCAGGATATTATCGACCATCGTGAGGCAAATGGCAAATTCAAGTCGGTTGATGAACTTAAGAAGGTCTCTGGCATTGGTGCTAAAACGATAGAAAAGCTAAAAGACTATGTTACAGTGGATTAAGAAACTCCCTATTCCCCTAATTTATCTGAGTTTTCTATTGCTCTGGCTTTACTACGCTATTTTCTCAGCATCTTATTTTGCTTTGTTGGGCTTTGTTTTTCTGCTAGTTTGTCTCTTTATTCAATTTCCTTGGAAATCAGCAGGCAGAGTTCTAGTGATTTGCGGAATCTTTGGATTTTGGTTTCTGTTTCAAACTTGGCAACAGAGTCAAGCAAGTCAAAATTTGGCGGATTCTGTTGAAAGGGTACGGATTTTACCAGATACCATCAAAGTTAATGGTGATAGTCTATCCTTTCGTGGCAAGTCTCATGGACGCATTTTTCAAGTCTATTATAAACTCCAGTCCGAGGAGGAGAAAGAAGCCTTTCAAGCTTTAACCGACCTTCATGAGATAGAACTAGAAGGAAAACTTTCGGAGCCAGAAGGGCAGAGAAATTTTGGTGGCTTTGACTACCAAGCTTATCTGAAGACTCAGGGGATTTACCAGACTCTCAATATCAAAAAAATCCAGTCATTTCAAAAGGTTGGTAGTTGGGATATGGGAGAAAACCTGTCCAGCTTACGTCGAAAGGCTGTGGTTTGGATTAAGACGCACTTTCCAGACCCTATGCGCAATTACATGACAGGTCTCTTGCTAGGATATCTGGATACCGACTTTGAGGAGATGAATGAGCTTTATTCTAGTCTAGGAATTATCCACCTCTTTGCCTTGTCGGGCATGCAGGTAGGTTTTTTCATGGATGGATTTAAGAAACTACTTTTACGATTGGGATTGACCCAAGAAAAGTTAAAATGGCTGACCTATCCCTTTTCCCTGATCTATGCAGGTCTGACAGGATTTTCAGCTTCGGTCATTCGAAGTCTCTTGCAAAAGTTACTGGCTCAACATGGTGTTAAGGGCTTGGATAATTTTGCCTTGACGGTGCTTGTACTCTTTATTATCATGCCCAACTTTTTCCTGACTGCAGGAGGAGTTTTGTCCTGTGCTTATGCTTTTATCTTGACCATGACCAGCAAAGAAGGGGAGGGGCTCAAGGCTGTTGCTAGAGAAAGTCTAGTCATCTCCTTGGGCATATTGCCCATTCTGTCCTTCTATTTTGCGGAATTTCAACCTTGGTCCATCCTTTTGACCTTTGTCTTTTCCTTTCTATTTGATTTGGTCTTCTTACCGCTCTTGTCTATCTTATTTGCCCTTTCCTTTCTCTATCCAGTCATTCAGCTGAATTTTATCTTTGAATGGTTGGAAAGCATTATTCGCTTGGTGTCGCAGGTGGCAAGTAGACCTCTAGTCTTTGGACAACCCAATGCATGGCTTTTAATTCTATTGTTAATTTCCTTGGCTTTGGTCTATGATTTGAGGAAAAACATTAAAAGGCTAATAGTGTTGAGCTTATTGATTACAGGTCTCTTTTGCTTGACCAAGCATCCACTGGAAAATGAAATTACTATGCTGGATGTTGGGCAAGGGGAAAGTATTTTCCTACGGGATGTAACTGGGAAGACCATTCTCATAGATGTAGGTGGCAAGGCAGAATCTGATAAGAAAATCGAAAAATGGCAAGAAAAGGCGACAACCAGCAATGCGCAGAGAACCTTGATACCCTATCTCAAAAGTCGAGGAGTAGCCAAGATTGACCAGCTAATTTTGACTAATACGGACAAGGAACATGTTGGAGATTTGCTGGAGGTGACCAAGGCTTTCCATGTAGGCGAAATTTTAGTGTCAAAAGGCAGTTTGAAACAGAAGCAATTTGTGGCAGAACTACAAGCGACCCAAACAAAAGTTAGAAGTATAACAGCAGGAGAGAACTTGCCAATTTTTGGGAGTCAGTTAGAAGCCCTATCTCCAAGTAAAATTGGAGATGGAGATCATGAAGATTCCCTGGTTTTGTATGGAAAACTCTTGGATAAAAACTTTCTTTTCACAGAAAATTTGGAGGAGAAGGGGGAGAAGGAATTGCTGAGGCAATATCCTGACCTAGAAGTGGATGTTTTGAAAGCTAGCCAACATGGCTCTAAAAAATCATCAAGTTCAGCCTTTTTAGAACAGCTCAAACCAGAGATGACTCTCATTTCAGTTGGAAAGAACAATCGAACGAAATTACCCCATCAGGAAACCTTGACACGACTGGAGGGTATCAATAGCAAAGTTTACCGAACTGACCAGCAAGGAGCTATACGCTTTAAGGGGTGGAATAGTTGGAAGATTGAAAGCGTTCGATAGAAAGGATAAATACTATATATTAGTAAAATAAACTAAAAATCTGTTGCATAATAATGATAAAAACGATATAATGAAAGCGTATTCAATATTAATGATATAAAATCATTAAAAATTAGCAAAAACCGTTTAATTAGTTAGTTTATGATCTATTGGTCTTTTTTAGTCCAGTGTATCTGCTGTGACAGTCACTAAAAGTTATAGGTATGATTGGGATACCTACTATCGGTCTAGTATGAATTGCCACAGACATAGCTATATTAATGTTCCATCATGGTCTCGTTATTATAGCTATTCTGAGTATAAAGTTGGTTCTGGCTGGAATTATGATCGTTATGAGGTAATAAACTACTACAGCGGAGGTTATTAATATTTAAAGAGTGATAAAAAGGAGGGCTAGATATGTTGCATCTTACTCATGTGACCTTAAAAACGCGACAAGTCATCTTACAAGATGTTGATTTTACATTTGAAAAGGGTAGGATTTATGGTATTCTTGCTATAAATGGCTCTGGAAAGACGACACTGTTCCGCGCCATTAGCAATTTAATTCCTATAAGTAGTGGAAATATTGTAGCCCCTCCTTCTTTATTTTATTATGAAAGCATTGAATGGCTGGATGAAAATTTAAGTGGGATGGACTATCTTCGCCTCATAAAAAACATCTGGAAGTCAGACCTAAACTTGAGGGATGAAATTGATTACTGGGAAATGTCTGACTATATCAGTCTTCCCATTCGCAAGTATTCCTTAGGCATGAAGCAACGCTTGGTGATTGCCATGTATTTCCTCAGTCAGGCGAAATGCTGGCTCATGGATGAGATTACAAATGGCTTAGATGAGTATTATCGACAGAAGTTTTTTGATAGGCTAGCAAAAATCGATAGACAAGAACAGCTGGTTCTTTTAAGTTCCCACTATAAGGAAGAGTTGCTTGATGTCTGCGATAGAGTAGTAACCATTCATCAGGGGCAGATAGAAGAGGTTTAGTTTATGAAAGATATTAGTCTATTTTTATTAAAAAAAGTTTTCAAAAGTCGCTTAAACTGGATTATCTTAGCTTTATTTGTATCTGGACTCGGTGTTACCTTTTATTTTAATAGTCAGACTGCAAACTCCGTCAGCTTGGAGAGCGAGTTGGAAACCCATCTTGTAAAAAATGAGAGAGTCATCAATGAATATGAAGAGAAACTCTCCCAAATATCTGACACCAGCTCGGAGGAATACCAGTTTGCTAAAGAAAATTTAGACTCGCAAAAAAATCATTTGACTCAAAAGACAGAAATTCTGACTTTATTAAAAGAAGGGCGCTGGAAAGAAGCCTACTATTTGCAGTGGCAAGATGTAGAGAAGAGTTATGAAATTTTATCAAAGGAACCGACTGCTAGTTCTGACTTAAAAATGGCGGTTGACCGCGAACGAAAGACTTACCAAGCCCTATATCCCTTGAACATAAAAGCGCACAATTTAGTTTATCCGACCTACGGGATTGATCAGATTGTCTGGATTTTAGAGGCTATCATCCCAAGCTTGTTTGTGGTTGCTATTATTTTTATGCTAACGCAACTATTTGCAGAAAGATATCAAAATCATCTGGATACAGCTCAGTTATATCCTTTTTCAAAAGTGACATTTGCAATGTCTTCTCTTGGAGTTGGAGTGGGTTATATAACTGTGCTGTTTATCGGAATCAGCGGATTTTCTTTTCTAGTGGGAAGTCTGATAAGTGGTTTTGGACAGTTAGATTATCCCTATCCAATCTATAGCTTAACCAATCAAGAGGTAACTATTGGGAAAATACAGGATGTGTTATTTCCTAGCTTGCTCTTAGTTTTCTTAGCTTTTATCGTTATTGTGGAAGTCGTCTACTTGATTGCATACTATTTCAAGCAAAAAATGCCTGTCCTCTTTATTTCCTTAATTGGGATAGTTGGCTTATTGTTTGGTATCCAAACCATTCAGCCTCTTCAGAGGATTGCACATCTGATTCCCTTTACTTACTTGCGTTCAGTGGAGATTTTGTCTGGAAGATTACCTAAGCAAATTGATAATGTCAATCTGAATTGGAGCATGGGGATGATTTTACTTCCTTGCCTGATCATCCTTTTGTTAGTGGGGATTCTATTTATCGAAAGATGGGGAAGTTCACGTAAAAAGGAATTTTTTAATAGATCTTAGCTTTCCTATAGGGAAAATAAGTAAAAACTAACATAGAGAGGGAATCAACTTGATTCTCTCTTTTTGATTCGAAAACCAAGCCAAAATACAAACACAAACTTTTAAAAAAAATAACTTTTTACCTTGACAAGAGCTAGAAAACTTGGTATCATATAAAAGTTGAGAAAAGCAGAAGTGAGAGCTTCTCGCCTTGTGACATTAAGTTGCCTGGCCCTACGGATGAAAAGTTTCTAAGAAACGCTATCATAACGTGCGGGCTTGTATATTTACGAGTCCGCTATTGTTTTTCTCTAATAAAACAAAAGAGGTGAAAACCATAGCAAAGCAAGACTTATTCATCAATGATGAGATTCGTGTACGTGAAGTTCGCTTGATCGGTCTTGAGGGAGAACAGTTAGGCATCAAGCCACTCAGTGAAGCACAAGCTTTGGCTGATAACGCTAATGTTGACCTAGTATTGATTCAACCACAAGCCAAACCACCTGTTGCAAAAATTATGGACTACGGTAAGTTCAAATTTGAGTACCAGAAGAAGCAAAAAGAACAACGTAAAAAACAAAGTGTTGTTACTGTGAAAGAAGTTCGTCTAAGTCCAACTATTGACAAGGGTGACTTTGATACAAAACTTCGCAATGCACGCAAATTCCTTGAAAAAGGAAATAAAGTTAAGGTATCTATTCGCTTTAAGGGTCGTATGATTACCCATAAAGAGATTGGTGCAAAAGTTTTAGCCGAGTTTGCTGAAGCAACTCAAGATATTGCCATCATCGAACAACGTGCTAAAATGGATGGACGTCAAATGTTCATGCAATTGGCGCCAGCGACTGACAAAAAATAATTGTCAGAAAGTTAAATAAAGGAGAAAAAATCATGCCAAAACAAAAAACACACCGCGCATCAGCTAAACGTTTCAAACGTACAGGTTCTGGTGGACTTAAACGTTTCCGTGCTTACACTTCTCACCGTTTCCACGGAAAAACTAAGAAACAACGTCGTCATCTTCGTAAAGCATCTATGGTGCATTCAGGAGATTACAAACGTATCAAAGCAATGCTTACTCGCTTGAAATAATAGCTTGACTGTAAGTAAACAATTCTAGGAAATATTTGGAGGAAATAAAACATGGCACGTGTTAAAGGTGGCGTTGTATCACGCAAACGTCGTAAACGTATTCTTAAATTAGCAAAAGGTTACTATGGAGCTAAACACATCTTGTTCCGTACTGCAAAAGAACAAGTAATGAACTCTTACTACTATGCATACCGTGACCGTCGTCAGAAAAAACGTGACTTCCGCAAATTGTGGATCACTCGTATCAACGCGGCAGCTCGTATGAACGGACTTTCATACTCACAATTGATGCATGGTTTGAAATTGGCTGAGATCGAAGTTAACCGTAAAATGCTTGCTGACTTGGCTGTTAACGATGCAGCAGCTTTCACAGCTCTTGCAGATGCAGCTAAAGCAAAACTTGGTAAATAATAACTGATAAGACTGGAACAGGATTGTCCCAGTCTTTTTAAAAATAAAGGAGAAAAATATGCCTTCAAAAATGCTACACACTTGCTTGCGAGTAGAAAATCTTGAAAAATCAATTGCATTTTATCAAGATGCTTTTGGATTTAAAGAATTGCGCCGCAGAGATTTTCCAGACCATGCCTTCACGATTGTCTATCTAGGTCTTGAGGGTGATGACTATGAGTTGGAGTTGACTTATAACTACGATCACGGTCCGTATGTGGTTGGTGATGGATTTGCCCATATCGCCCTCAGTACACCTGATCTTGAAGCTCTTCATCAAGAGCACAGTGCAAAAGGCTATGAAGTGACTGAGCCAAATGGTCTACCAGGAACTGCACCTAACTATTACTTTGTCAAAGACCCTGATGGCTACAAGGTTGAAGTCATTCGTGAAAAATAATCTCGTGAAGTCAAGTAGAATGTTCGTTTTCTACTTGACTTTTTTTAGCTGAAAGAGTATACTAGTAAAAATTTAACCTTTAAGGGGAGTCCAGAGAGACTCACAAGGTGTCAGATAAAAGAATAGTGCAATTTTCTAGAGGAGACTTTTTGAGTGTGCTCTCTTCTGTTGTACGATTTTAACTGAGGCCTTGCAATCGCAAGGTCTTTTCTTTGTCTGGTCCCCTTAAAATTTAAGGAGGAAAAGTCATGAATCCCACATGTAAGAAACGTTTGGGTGCAATTCGTTTGGAAACCATGAAGGTGGTTGCACAGGAGGAAATCGCGCCAGCAATCTTTGAATTAGTCCTAGAAGGGAAAATGGTTGAAGCTATGCGAGCAGGCCAATTTCTTCATCTTCGTGTGCCTGATGATGCCCATCTCTTGCGCCGTCCTATTTCAATTTCGTCTATTGATAAGGCTAATAAGCAGTGTCATCTCATTTATCGGATTGAAGGGGCTGGGACAGCTATTTTCTCAACCTTAAGTCAGGGAGATACTCTTGATGTGATGGGTCCTCAGGGAAATGGTTTTGACTTGTCTGACCTAGATGAGCAGAGCCAGGTTCTCCTCGTTGGTGGTGGAATTGGTGTTCCGCCCTTGCTTGAGGTGGCCAAGGAATTGCATACGCGTGGTGTGAAAGTAGTGACAGTTCTCGGTTTTGCTAATAAGGATGCTGTTATTTTAGAGACGGAATTAGCCCAATATAGTCAAGTCTTTGTAACGACAGATGATGGTTCTTATGGTATCAAGGGAAATGTTTCCGTTGTTATCGAGGATTTAGACAATCAATTTGATGCTGTTTACTCATGTGGGGCGCCTGGAATGATGAAGTATATCAATCAAACCTTCTATAACCATCCAAGAGCCTATCTATCTTTGGAATCTCGTATGGCTTGTGGGATGGGGGCTTGCTATGCCTGCGTCCTAAAAGTGCCAGAAAGCGAGACGGTCAGCCAACGCGTCTGTGAAGATGGCCCTGTTTTCCGCACAGGAACAGTTGTATTATAAGGAGAAAATTATGACTACAAATCGTTTACAAGTTTCTCTACCAGGCTTGGATTTGAAAAATCCGATTATTCCAGCATCAGGCTGTTTTGGCTTTGGACAAGAGTATGCCAAGTACTATGATTTAGACCTTTTAGGTTCTATTATGATTAAGGCGACAACCCTTGAAGCCCGTTTTGGCAATCCAACTCCAAGGGTGGCAGAAACACCTGCTGGCATGCTCAATGCAATTGGCTTGCAAAATCCTGGTTTGGAAATTGTTTTGGCTGAAAAGTTACCTTGGCTGGAAAGAGAATATCCAAATCTTCCTATTATTGCCAATGTGGCTGGTTTTTCAAAACAAGAGTATGCGGCCGTTTCTAGTGGTATTTCCAAGGCAGCTAATGTAAAGGCTATCGAGCTCAATATTTCTTGTCCCAACGTAGATCACTGTAATCATGGACTCTTGATTGGTCAAGATCCAGATTTAGCTTATGATGTGGTGAAAGCAGCTGTAGAAGCGTCTGATGTGCCAGTTTATGTCAAACTAACTCCTAGTGTGACCGATATCGTTACTGTCGCAAAAGCTGCAGAAGATGCGGGAGCAAGTGGCTTGACTATGATTAATACTCTGGTTGGAATGCGCTTTGACCTAAAAACCAGAAAACCAATCTTGGCTAATGGAACAGGTGGGATGTCTGGTCCAGCAGTTTTTCCAGTAGCCCTCAAACTCATCCGTCAAGTAGCCCAAACAACAGACCTGCCTATCATTGGAATGGGGGGAGTGGATTCGGCAGAAGCTGCCTTAGAAATGTATCTGGCTGGAGCCTCTGCCATCGGAGTTGGAACAGCCAACTTTACCAATCCATATGCCTGCCCTGATATCATCGAAAATTTACCAAAAGTCATGGACAAATACGGCATCAGCAGTCTAGAAAATCTACGCAAGGAAGTAAAAGCCAGCCTTAGATAAGCTAGGGTATCATTATCGTCAATAAGACACATAATTTTCATCATTTTGTAATATTTTCATATTTTAACTATGTTAAAATAAAGTTAATTACGAATGATGTAGATGAATATCTACTTAGGGGAGCAAAATGAAGAGAATACTACTTGTAAGTACAGCAGTTCTTGCATTGGCAATTGTGCCCACAACATCAGTCTTTGCTGAAGATAGTAAAACAACAGACCAAAGTCAAACGACGAATAAGAGTCAATCTGTGGACAAAAATCAGTCTAAAGATAAAAATCAGACTCCAGTATCAGAAGAGAAAAAAGTTGTTGAACATACAAAGAATGAAACTGAAAAAACAGAAAAAAAGAAAGAGTCAGTTGTTGTAGAAGAAAATAATTCTAAGCAAGAGGCTATTCCAAATAAAGAAAAAGTTGCAGAAGTTCCTAAGACTGGTTGGCAGAAAGGGCATGGGAAATGGCTTTTTTATGAGAATAATCAACCAATCAAAAACTGGAAAAAGATTGCGGGTGTCTGGTATTTCTTTGATCAAAATGGAATCATGGCCAGCAATACTATTGTTAATGACTATGCTTTTCATACTAGTGGAGCAATGGTAGAAAATTCCTGGTTAAAAATTGTTGATAAATGGTATTATGCTACAGATTCAGGAAAGATTGTTCGTAATAGATGGGAAAAAATTAGGAATGTTTGGTATTACTTCAAGCAAGATGGAGTTATGGCTAGCAATGCTATAGTGAACGATTATCTTCTTAATAGTAGTGGAGCAATGGCTCAAAATGCTTGGGTAAAGATTACTGATAAATGGTATTATGCTACAGATTCAGGAAAGATCCTTCGTAATAAATGGGAAAAGATTAAGGGCACATGGTACTATTTTAATAATGATGGTGTGATGGCCAGTAATCAGTGGAAAAATGTTTACTATCTAAAAAATAGTGGAGCAATGGCTGAAAAAGAATGGATTTTTGATAAATCTTATAATAGCTGGTTTTACCTGAAATCAGGTGGTGCTTATGCTTCACGTGAATGGATTGGTGCTTATTACCTAAAATCTGGTGGTTATATGGCCAAGAATGAATGGATTTTTGATTCTAACTACAATGCATGGTACTACCTAAAAGAAGATGGAAGTTATGTTACTGGTGGTTTTAACATTAAAAATAAAGAGTATTTCTTCCAGAGTGATGGAAAGTGGATTCAAAGCCCTAAATATTTTAAGGTTAAACCAATCACAGCCTATATTTATAGCGAATCAGGAGATATTTTGAGCTATGTCAATCAGGGAAGTATTGTGACCTATGATAGCTCTAAAACCAAGGGTAATCGTCTAGCTGTTTCAATTTCAGGATTATCCGGTTATATGAATAAAAGCGATTTGACTTTAGTTGAGGAAGGAAGTGAGTTTATTCCTCACTATACTACTGACGGAAGATTCCTATACCATGAACTTTCTCCATACACGAGTATTCGGGTAGCTCCACATACTTCAGCTATGAAAATTGGTAAGAAGTATTATTCAAAGGATGGAGAACATTTCGATGGGTTTACTATCAAAAATCGTTTCCTTTTTAAGAATTTAACTGAACCAACTAACTATAGTGCGGATGAATTAAATAGAGTTTATTCGATGATGAATATCCAAAACAGCCGTCTTGCTGGTAAAGGAGCAATTTTTAAAGAAGCTGAAAAACGTTACGGTGTCAATGCTCTCTATTTAATGGCTCACAGTGCGCTAGAAAGTGCTTGGGGACGTAGCCAAATTGCTAATGATAAAAATAACTTCTTCGGAATAGCTGCTTACGATACCAGTCCCTATGATTCAGCTAAGAAATTTGATGATGTAGATAAAGGAATTCTTGGTGCGGCCAAGTGGATTCGTGAGAACTATATTGACCGTGGAAGAGATCACCTTGGAAATAAAGCGACGGGAATGAATGTACGCTATGCATCAGATCCGTACTGGGGTGAAAAAATAGCTAGTATCATGATGAATATCAATAGTCGACTTGGTGGAAAAGATTAAAAGATAAGCAACGATAACTGCTGAAAAAGTGGTTGTCGTTTTTTTATTTTTCCGTAGATTTAAGAAGATAAAATGGAGTTAAGTATAGTCAAAAAGCCGTTGCAAAGCGTTTTTTGACAATAATAACATATAATTCAATTGATTACTTTGATATATTATAGTAAAATGTAATAAAAATGCTAAAGGAAATTAAAAAGATGTTAAAGATGAAGAAGTTTGTTTATGTTAGTCTATCCATTTTGTCAGCCTTTACTTTGGCGGCTTGTTCTGGTCATAAGGAAGAAGCAAAAGTTTCAGAAGCAAAAGTGGAACAAACACAAGCTAAGTTTGATGAGAAGTTGTTCAAAGAAGCTGGTCTCTTTCCCTTTAAAAATGAAAAACAGCTTGAGCTTGGAGAACTGGATTCTAAAAATCGTGCGACGGGTGCTCATATTCAGCTAAAGGATAGCGATGAGCCAACTGAAAAAAGAGCTTCAAAATTAACCTATGATCCAGTTGGGTGGCACAACTATAAATTTTTCTACGGAGATGGCCGGGAAGAAGCTTGGTTGATGAGTAGAGGTCATTTAATTGGTTACCAATTTAGTGGTTTGAATGATGAAAAGAGAAATTTAGTTCCTATGACTAACTGGCTTAATGCTGGAAACTATTCTGGAACTGACGAATATAACCAGAGTAGTATGCTATACTATGAAAATCGATTAGATTCATGGCTCGCTAATCATCCTAACTACTATCTTGATTATAAGGTGACACCAATTTATCAGAAAGATGAGCTGATTCCCAGACAGATTGAGTTGCAATATGTAGGCATTGATGAAAATGGTAAACTCTTGGAAATTAAATTGGAAAGTAGTAAAGAAAAGGTTGATAAGTACTCTGTAACACATGTCATTTTAGGTAATGTTTCGGCTAATGCAGAAATTAACTATTTGGATGGTACTGCTAAAAATCTAGTTGAAGACGCAAAGGTAAAAGAAGAAAAAGAAAAAGCCAAGAAGGAAGCTGAGGAAAAGGCTAAGAAAGAGGCGGAGGAAAAAGCAGAAGCTGAGAAGAAGGCGAAAGAAGAGGAAGAAAAGGCTCGTCAAGCAGAACAAGAAAAGGAAGAAAGTCAGGAATCAAATACGCCAGCAGCAAATTCAGGAGGTTATTTTAGAGACTCAAGAGGCAGATGGCACAGACCAAATGGTAAATTTGCCTCTAAGAAAGAAATTATAGCAGCTGGATTGCAGTGGTAGGAAAAATTTAGTAGATATACAGTCAAAAAACCGTTGCAAAGCGGTTTTTTGTTGCGTGTTTTGGGGTAATATAGTAGAATTATGGAGATATTAAATATTTTTTGGAGATTAATATGAAGAAAAAAATAATTATATTGTCAATGTGTCTGATATTAGGAATTTCTGGTCTTGGATACTATTTCTTATCTTATGTCCCCTACAGATCTGCTGTAACTAAGTTTGAAGATATAGTCAAAGATTTACAAGAAAAAAATAAAGAGGTTGAAAACCAAATAGCTGAGGCTGAGAAGGTAATTGATAGTGGCGAAGAGCCATTAGATTCAAAAAAATTAGAAGAATTAAAAAAAGCGATTGAAGATAGTCAGAATTTACTTCGTAAAGTACCAGAAATGGAGAAATCAACTGCTAAGATTGAGGAGCAAATAGAAGAATTAAGCAAGCCAGTGGACTATAGTGAGACAATAAAGAATTTATCTGACAAACAGACTCTTTATCAAAATAGTATTCTTCATCTAAAACAAATTACAAATCCATCTAATACTTTTGTTGAAGAAAGACTCAAAGAAATTTCTTCAATTACAGGAGTACAGTCTGTTACTGAAAATAACGATCCAAATAATAAATTGAATAAACAAGGTGGGTACACAGCGTCTGTATATTTTGTTGACAATCAAGTTACACATTCAGTAGAGGGATCTGATATTGTTCAGAAAGGAAATGATGCTGGTGGAAATGTAGAGGTGTATAGGACAAAAGAAGAAGCTGAGAAACGCAACACATATATTAGCGCATTTGATGGTACTGCTTTAAATCCTGGTTCACACTATGTTTATGGAACAGTTTTAATTCGTACATCACACTATTTAACAGGAACACAGCAGAAAGAGCTAACTGAAAAAATTTATAATAAACTGATTGAACTTAAATAATTTAAAAATTGGATAGCTATTAGTTTATTTAACTAATATACAGTCAAAAAGCCGTTTTAAAGCGGTTTTTTTGTTATAATGAAGGGAAGAATGTTAGAAATTTAAGGAGAAAAATTTGATGAGATACATAACTCTTGGTCAAGATGACAAAGAATTATCAGAAATTGTTCTCGGAATGATGAGAATAGAAGATAAGTCTGTAAAAGAAGTTGAAGAGCTTGTAGAAACAGCACTTTCTGTTGGAATCAATGCTTTCGACTTGGCTGATATATATGGTCGTGGTCGTTGTGAAGAACTGTTAGGTCTTGTCCTAAAAAATCGTCCAGATTTAAGAGAAAAGATGTGGATACAGTCCAAATGTGGCATTCGCATTGAAAAATTTACCTATTTTGATTTTTCAAAAGAGTATATATTACAATCAGTTGATGGGATTTTAGAAAGACTGCAGGTTGATCATCTAGATAGTTTGCTTCTTCATCGACCAGATGCTTTGATGGAATCTGACCAAGTAGCAGAAGCCTTTGATCTCCTTTATAAACAAGGTAAGGTTCGAGATTTTGGAGTTTCTAATCAAAATCCTATGATGATGGAGTTGCTTAAAAAAGATGTCAAGCAGCTGTTAGCTGTTAATCAGCTACAATTGAGTGCGGCTTTTACTCCAGGATTCGAATCAGGTTTTCATGTTAATATGGAAGATAGTCAAGCAGCTATGCGAGATGGCAGTATTTTTGAATATTGCAAATTACACGATGTGGTCATTCAAGCATGGTCTGTCTTACAATTCGGGTATTTTAAAGGGAATTTTGTTGGAAATGAGAAATTTCAAGTTTTAAATCAAGTACTTGATCGTTTAGCTATTAAATATGGAGTAACCACTTCAACTATTGCCGTTTCTTGGATATTGCGTTATCCAGCAAAAATGCAGGCAGTTGTAGGTACCACAAATCCTAAGCACTTGAGAGAAGTTAGCCAAGCGGGAAACTTTAGCTTAACAAGAAAAGAATGGTATGAAATTTATCTTGCAGCAGGGAATAATTTGCCGTAAGTAGAAGCAGATGTAAATAAATCACAGTCAAAAAGCCGTTTTAAAGCGGTTTTTTTGTTATAATGAAGGGAAGAATTATTGATATTAAAGGAGAATAACATGACATTTGAAGAAATGCTGCCTGGCTTAAAGGCTAAGAAAAAATATGTACGAACTGGTTGGGGAGGTGCGGAAAACTATGTCCAACTTTTTGATACTATTGAACAAAACGGGGTTGCACTTGAAGTGACACCTTATTTCCTAATCAACGTGTCTGGAGAAGGGGAAGGTTTTTCCATGTGGAGTCCGACACCTTGTGATGTTTTGGCGACGGATTGGGTAGAAGTGAATGACTAAACGTGTACTCATTACAGGAGTGAGTTCAGGGATTGGTCTGGCTCAGGCTCGACTCTTTTTAGAGAATGACTATCAAGTTTATGGAGTTGACCAAGGTGAAAATCCACTCTTAGAGGGTGATTTTCACTTTTTACAGAGAGATTTGACCTTGGACTTGGAGCCTATTTTTGACTGGTGTCCTCAGGTGGATGTTTTGTGCAATACTGCTGGAGTTTTGGATGATTATAAACCACTTTTGGAACAGACAGCGCAGGAAATTCAAGAGATTTTTGAAATTAACTATATGACTCCTGTTGAGTTGACTCGCTATTACTTGACACAAATGCTGGAGAATAAAAAAGGGACCATTATCAATATGTGCTCCATCGCTTCGAGTCTAGCAGGTGGCGGCGGACATGCCTATACTTCTTCGAAGCACGCCTTGGCAGGCTTTACTAAGCAGTTGGCTCTAGACTATGCTGAAGCTGGGATTCAGGTCTTTGGTATCGCTCCAGGAGCAGTCAAGACAGCTATGACCGCTGCAGATTTTGAGCCAGGTGGATTGGCTGACTGGGTTGCTAGTGAAACACCAATCAAACGCTGGATTGAACCAGAAGAAGTGGCAGAAGTCAGTCTCTTTTTGGCCAGTGGAAAGGCATCTGCCATGCAGGGTCAAATTCTGACAATAGATGGCGGCTGGTCTTTGAAGTAGGAGGAGATTTATTGAAAAAGATAGATTTTATAACTAGATTAAAGTCCCTTACCTCTTATCTAGCTAAAAACAAGTTTTATTTTTCATTTATAATATTATTTGCAATATGTGGAATGTGTGTTTTTTTTAATATTACCATAGGAATCATTTTATTTCTTGTGATTTTTATTATAAATATATTTCTTTGTAAAAAATATTATAGTTGGACTGCTACCATAATAGAAATATTATATGAGATTAATTTTTCTTTATTATTGATAATAAATTTTTTCCCAATAAAGAGTTGTTTGAGTAGCTATAACATTATATATTTAGCAGGGATATTATTTTACACGATTTTACAGTCATATTTTTTAGCTGGTAGAAAAAAAGAAATTTTAAATAGTAATCAATTATTTCTGGAATTATTCAGAAGGACATGGATAGATTATAAAAAAAACCAATATTCTAAAAAGAATAAAAATTATTTATTTGTCGTAATATATATTATAAGTCTTATATTCTATGCCATAATAGTGGGAGATTATATGCTAAATTCAGAGGATATCAGATCAGATTTTCAAAATATTTATATTCTGATACTCTCTTTATATATAGTAACTCTAATATCGTTAGCTGCAAATAGGTATTTTGATAGAAGAGATGAAACAAATATATTTACTATAATAATTCCTGAAATCCCTATTATTTATCTTATAGCGAATACTGGGATATCACAAAACTCAATGATTTCATGGGTTGCTATTACCACACTTTCAAGTTTTGGACTTTTTATTTTTGATAGGAGAGAAATCAAAACTATTACCGAATTTTTAAACTATGATAAGTTTAGTTGGAAAGAATACAAAAAATTAAAAAACTATACAATATTTTTATTGTTTTTACCATTGATTTACATATTTTTGTCTTTTATAGAAAAAGTTGAACAACATAAAATTTTTAATTCACCAGCTTCGCCATTAAGAAATCAATATTCAATTCAATTCATATTAAGGTTTGTGTCTTTTATTCTTATATTTGTTTTTGCAGAATATATAGCTCAGAAATTACTTACTTTCGTCCTATCTAAAAAATTTAAAAGTTTGAAATATATTAGGAGCAGCGGCTATTATTATGGAATTAGTAAAGGAAAAATTGCCAGTCATCCTACTATTATAGTTATAGGGAATAATATTTACTTTGTCAAAGGAAAGCAGGCTAAATTATTTTCTAAACAAGATGTATTGGATAGTTATAAAATTTCTTTGAATAACTATCTAAAAAGCTTAGTAAAGTATAACTCGTCAAAATATTTTGATGTTAAAAAGGGGAAAAATAATAATTTAAAAGATTTGATGATGGGTATTTTCATATATTTAATGTTGATAGTTGTTTTAGTTTCAGGTTTCTTACATCTTAATTCGATTGTTGAAAAGTCATATGTTGAAGGATACTATTATAAGATTAAAGAATCTACATTTTCTTTTGAAAATGATCAAATAATGATAAAAAATGATAGATTGTATGTTAATCAAGAGCATAGTATACCGTATGATTTTAATATATATAAAGATTCGTACAAAGATAAAATAACTTATTACAGTGATAAAAAAATATTAAATTTTAATGATACCTCCTATTTATATGTTGATCGTTGTAGTAATTTATATGGGGCTTTAAAAGTATCAGGAATTTCGAATGATAAAATTTTTATAAATCAAGATTTAATTGATCCAATTTTTTATGGTAGTTTAAAAGATGTGTTTTTTGTTAAATTTAAACTTAATGATTTTAATAATAGTTTTATATACACCCATATTCAAATTACTTCAAATATGGATGATATAATAAAGAATTTTGAAGATGAAGGAGTATGTTATAGTAAAAAAACTTTTGGGAGCTTAACTAGATTTACTATTTATAATGATTCTAGTATGAAGAAAATAAAGTATTTGATTATCGTGGAAAATGATTTTATAGCTTCGATAAATTTTATACAGAGCGTCAATTATCATGATCTAGAAAAGATTTTATTGCAGTTAAATGTAGATATTTCTAAGTAGAACAATTATTATTGTTTCATCACGAATTAAATGGGATTAGGATATGGAAATCAAAAAACACTTTGGAGTCTACGCTGTTTGCTTTGAAAATGGGAAGTTACTCTGCATTGAAAAAACGACAGGACCTTATCAATATCGGTATGATTTACCTGGTGGCAGTCAGCAACTTGGTGAAGGACTGACGGAAACGCTGATTAGAGAAGTTATGGAAGAGACGGGATTTACCGTTAGAAGCTACTCCAATCCTCGAATCTACGATGTTTTTGTCAGGGAAGAGTTAATAAATTTTATGCTTCACCATATCATGGCATTGTATGATATTGAGATAAACGAGAAGGCATCTCAAGTGAATATTTCTGAAACTATCTCTGATGGTGTTAATGATTCACTGGGATATGTTTGGATGGATATTCAAAAAATCACAGAAGAAAATGCATCGCAAGAAGTCTTGAAAGTCAAAGCAGAATTATTAGGATTTCCAGAACTGGACAAAACCTCTTACATGAATTGGAAGGTGAATGATGAGAAACCAACTAGCTCTTAGTGGTGAAAAAATTATTGAAAAAGTTTATCCTCAGCTATTTCACCACATTGGCATGATTCGTGGGGAATACTTATTGAGGGAGCTTAACCAAAACATCCTGTTACCAAGTTGTCAGCAATTTGTAAAAGATTATCTAGATACTATTTGCTCCTTGTACTCAGATGAAGAGGTATGGTACCGTTTTTCTGAATTAACGAATACAGAAGCCAATTGTTTAGAGGGGACTAAAGAGTATTTTTACGAAAATCATCCCTTGTTTGGCTATAGAGGAACCAGGCGTTTACTGGCGTATTTGGATGAATTTCAGGCTGAGGCAAATGTCGTTACAGAAGTTTATCAAACCAATCCCAATCTGTCTCTTATTTTTCCTTTTGTCAATGATGCTGACCAATTAAACCAAGCTATTAGAGTATTGCGTGAGCATGGTTTTACTGGGAAAATCGGCACAATGGTTGAATTACCGTCAGCTTATTTTGATTTAGACAGGATACTGGAAACGGGCATTTCAAAGATTGTAGTTGGAATGAATGATTTGACTTCTTTTATTTTTGCCACTGTGAGAAACAGTCAATGGCATGATATGGAAAATCCCATTATGCTAGATATGCTAAGAGATATGCAGGATAAAGTAAGGATAAAAAAGATTGATTTTGCTGTAGCAGGCTATCTGAATGCTTCTTTCATACAAAAAATGAATCAGATGGGTATCGAACGCATTCTCCATTACAGCTCTATTCCGGAGATTTTTGATTTAGAAATTGACCATCCAGACCATCTTAAACACATAAAAGAAGAAAGTAAAAAATTACAAAGGAGCACCCATGACACCGCAAGAAATGTGGAATGCATACAAGAAAATCAATCCTTCGATCGGAGATGAAATCGATGCCTGGGCTTTTGGAGTGGAACCAGATCTTTTAGCGGATTTGGTGTTTAAAGGCGAAAAGACTGCAACAGCATCAGCCTACGATCTTTACGCACTAGAAAGCGAATCTCTTCCGCAAGAAGGGACATTTGATGTTATTTTAGACAGTGAAAATCAGGCTGTCTGTATTGTTGAAATTACAAAGGTTTCTGTCCAGCCCTTCAATCAAGTTTCTGCTCAACATGCCTATAAGGAAGGTGAGGGAGACAAATCACTTACCTATTGGCGTCAGGTTCATGAGGATTGTTTCGCTGAGTGGCTGAAAGAAGCAGGACTGACTTTTACACCTGAAAGCAAGGTTGTTTTAGAAGAATTTCGTAAGGTCTACCCACTGTAGACTGTTTGACGGAAGAAAGTTTTGGAAATCACCGTCCAATCCTTTTTTCTTAAGCAAAACATGATATAATAAGTTTGTTTGAAGAAGAGCTCTAGCTCTTAAACTTAGATAGGAGAAAACTATGCAAGCAGTTGAACATTTTATTAAGCAATTTGTTCCTGAACATTATGATTTATTTTTAGACTTGAGTCGTGCGACCAAGACTTTTTCAGGGAAAGTGACCATTACTGGTCAAGCACAGAGTGACCGTATTTCCCTTCACCAAAAAGACTTGGAAATCGCTTCTGTAGAAGTTTCAGGGGAAGCTCGCCCATTCACAGTTGATCATGACAACGAAGCTCTTCATATTGAATTAGCTGAGGCTGGTCAAGTTGAAGTGGTTATCGCTTTCTCAGGAAAAATTACAGACAACATGACAGGGATTTACCCTTCTTATTACACAGTTGATGGAGTTAAGAAGGAGGTCTTGTCAACTCAATTCGAGAGCCATTTTGCGCGCGAAGCCTTCCCATGTGTGGATGAGCCAGAAGCCAAAGCAACTTTTGACCTCTCTCTACGTTTTGACCAAGCAGAAGGTGAATTGGCCTTGTCAAACATGCCTGAGATTGATGTTGAAAACCGTAAGGAAACAGGTATCTGGAAGTTTGAGACAACACCTCGCATGTCTTCTTACTTGTTGGCCTTTGTTGCTGGTGATTTGCAAGGTGTGACGGCTAAAACTAAAAACGGTACCCTCGTAGGTGTTTATTCAACCAAAGCTCACCCACTATCAAATCTTGATTTCTCACTGGATATCGCTGTTCGCTCTATCGAGTTTTACGAAGATTACTATGGAGTTAAATACCCAATCCCTCAATCTCTCCACATCGCCCTTCCTGACTTCTCAGCTGGTGCTATGGAAAACTGGGGGCTTGTGACCTACCGTGAAGTTTACTTGGTTGTGGATGAAAACTCAACATTTGCTAGCCGTCAACAAGTTGCCCTAGTTGTGGCCCATGAATTGGCTCACCAATGGTTTGGGAACCTCGTTACTATGAAATGGTGGGATGACCTTTGGCTCAATGAAAGCTTTGCTAACATGATGGAGTACGTCTGTGTGGATGCTATTGAACCAAGCTGGAATATCTTTGAAGATTTCCAAACAGGTGGTGTTCCGTCTGCCTTGAAACGTGATGCTACTGATGGTGTTCAGTCTGTTCACGTCGAAGTTAAACATCCAGATGAAATCAATACGCTCTTTGACGGAGCTATCGTCTATGCTAAAGGAAGCCGTCTCATGCATATGCTTCGCCGTTGGCTAGGTGATGCCGATTTTGCCAAAGGTTTACATGCCTACTTTGAAAAACATCAATACAGCAATACAATTGGTCGTGACCTTTGGGATGCTCTTGGTCAAGCATCAGGACGTGATGTCGCAGCCTTCATGGATTCTTGGTTGGAACAACCTGGTTATCCAGTTCTCACTGTCAAAGTTGAAAATGATGTCTTGAAGATTTCACAAAAACAATTCTTTATTGGTGAGCACGAAGATAAGAACCGTCTCTGGGTTGTGCCACTAAACAGCAACTGGAAAGGCTTGCCTGATACACTCGAAACTGAAAGCATCGAAATCCCTGGCTACGCAGCTCTTCTTGCAGAAAACAAAACAGCACTTCGTCTCAACACAGAAAATACAGCCCACTACATTACAGACTATCAAGGAGACTTGTTAGATGCTGTTCTTACTGACCTAGTTGAGCTTGATAACACAAGTAAACTGCAAATCGTCCAAGAACGTCGCTTGCTTGCTGAAGCAGGGCACATTTCTTATGCAGACTTGCTTCCAGTCCTTGATAAACTTGCTAAAGAAGAATCTTACCTTGTCGTTTCAGCTGTTTCTCAAGTAATATCTGCTCTTGAGCGCTTTATAGATGAAGGAACAGAAGCTGAAAGAGCCTTCAAAGCCTTGGTTGCTAAATTGGCTCGTCACAACTATGACCGTCTTGGTTTTGAAGCTAAAGATGGCGAATCAGATGAGGATGAGTTGGTTCGTCAGTTGGCTGTTTCTATGATGATTCGCTCAAATGATGCAGAAGCTAGTCAAGTCGCTAGCCAAATCTTCGCGGCTCACAAGGAGAATCTTGCAGGACTTCCAGCAGCTATTCGCTCACAAGTTCTGATCAATGAGATGAAACATCATGAGACTAAAGACTTGTTAGCACTTTATCTTGATACTTACACTCACGCAACAGATGCTGTCTTTAAACGCCAGTTGGCAGCTGCTCTTGCATACAGTACAGATGCGGATAATATCCAAAACTTGATTGCTTCTTGGAAGGACAAATTTGTGGTCAAACCACAAGACTTGTCTGCTTGGTACTTCCAGTTCTTAAGCCATCAAGCAACTCAGGAAACAGCATGGTCTTGGGCGCGTGAAAACTGGGCTTGGATTAAGGCAGCCCTTGGAGGAGATATGAGCTTTGATAGCTTTGTTATCCTTCCTGCACACGTATTTAAGACTCAGCAACGTTTGGCAGAGTACAAGGAATTCTTTGAACCGCAACTTTCTGACCTTGCTCTTAGCCGTAACATCGGTATGGGAATCAAGGAAATTGCAGCGCGTGTTGACTTGATTAACCGTGAAAAAGCTGCAGTGGAAGTAGTCGTTCTTCAATACGGAAATGCATAAATAAGCCTAAAATAAAAAGAAAACTCAACTATCTCATGTAAAATGTAGAGAGTTGAGTTTTTTTTAAGGCAAATTTGGTATAATGGTTTTAATAAGGAGGAGTTTCTCATGATAAAAATCTTATTGGTTGAGGATGACCTAGGCCTGTCAAATTCAGTATTTGACTTTTTAGACGATTTTGCAGATGTCATGCAGGTATTTGATGGGGAAGAAGGTCTCTACGAAGCTGAAAGTGGCGTCTATGATTTGATTTTGCTCGATTTGATGTTGCCTGAAAAAAATGGCTTCCAAGTCTTGAAAGAATTGCGTGAAAAGGGGATTACGACTCCAGTTCTGATCATGACTGCCAAGGAAAGTTTGGATGACAAGGGACATGGATTTGAACTGGGAGCAGATGATTATCTGACCAAACCTTTCTACCTAGAAGAACTCAAAATGCGAATTCAAGCCCTTCTCAAACGTTCAGGTAAATTTAATGAAAACACCTTGACTTATGGAAATATTGTAGTTAATTTGTCAACCAATACCGTTAAGGTTGAAGATACTCCTGTCGAATTACTGGGAAAAGAGTTTGATTTATTAGTTTATTTCCTTCAAAATCAAAATGTTATTTTGCCTAAGACTCAGATTTTTGATCGTCTATGGGGATTTGATAGTGATACAACGATTTCGGTTGTCGAAGTCTATGTTTCAAAAGTCCGTAAGAAATTAAAAGGAACCACTTTTGCAGAGAATTTGCAAACCTTGCGTAGTGTTGGGTATATTTTAAAAGATGTTCAGTAAACTAAAAAAAACATGGTATGCGGATGACTTTAGTTATTTTATCCGCAACTTTGGTGTCTTCACTCTGATTTTCTCCACCATGACCTTGATTATTTTGCAGGTCATGCATTCGAGTCTCTATACTTCGGTGGATGATAAGCTCCACGGACTGAGTGAAAATCCTCAGGCAGTTATTCAGCTTGCTGTAAATAGGGCAACAGAAGAGATCAAAGATTTAGAGAATGCCGCTACAGATACTAGCAAGACTGAGATAAAACCAAATGTTAGTTCTAACACAGAAGTCATTCTTTTTGATAAGAATTTCACCCAGCTTCTTTCTGGAAATCGATTTTTGGGATTGGATAAGATTAAGTTAGAGAAGAAAGAACTAGGCCATATCTATCAGATTCAGGTTTTTAATAGCTATGGACAAGAAGAAATTTATCGCATGATTTTGATGGAAACGAATATTAGTTCGGTTTCAACCAATATCAAGTATGCGGCTGTCTTGATTAATACCAGTCAGTTGGAGCAGGCCAGTCAAAAGCATGAGCAATTGATTGTAATTGTGATGGCTAGTTTCTGGATTTTGTCTTTACTTGCCAGTCTCTATCTAGCTAGGGTCAGTGTTAGGCCCCTGCTTGAGAGCATGCAGAAGCAACAGTCCTTTGTGGAAAATGCCAGTCATGAGTTACGAACTCCACTTGCAGTTTTGCAAAACCGCTTAGAGACCCTTTTCCGTAAGCCAGAAGCTACCATTATGGATGTGAGTGAAAGCATTGCGTCTAGTTTGGAAGAAGTTCGAAATATGCGTTTTTTGACGACGAACTTGTTGAATTTAGCTCGTAGAGATGATGGGATTAAGCCGGAACTTGCAGAAGTTCCAACTAGCTTTTTCAATACGACTTTCACAAACTATGAGATGATTGCTTCGGAAAATGACCGTGTCTTCCGTTTTGAAAATCGTATCCATCGAACAATTGTCACAGATCAACTTCTTTTGAAACAACTGATGACCATCCTATTTGATAATGCTATCAAATATACTGAGGAGGATGGTGAAATTGATTTTATGATTTCAGCGACTGATCGTAATCTTTATTTGTTAGTTTCTGACAATGGAGTCGGTATTTCAGCAGAAGATAAGAAGAAAATTTTTGATAGATTTTATCGAGTTGATAAGGCTAGAACCCGCCAAAAAGGTGGTTTTGGTTTAGGTTTATCCCTAGCCAAGCAAATTGTAGATGCCCTAAAAGGAACCATTACTGTTAAAGATAATAAACCGAAAGGAACAGTCTTTGAAGTGAAGATTGCCATCCACACACCATCTAAAAAGAAAAAATAAAAATATCGCTCCAGCTGGGGCGATATTTTGGATTTATCTTCTACGTTTTTGCTTGATAATAGATCGTTGAACTTTTAAGACAAGTAAGCTGGATCCGATTGCTGCGACAAAGGCAAGAGCAGGTGATAATTTTAATGCTAAAAAGATAAAACTAAAAATAGCAATACAGATACAAAAAACAGCGATATTAACAAAAAATAGGATTTCCTTGAGATTGGTATCAGATTGCGCTTCAGGTGTATAATCTTGATAGCGAGGAACCTGCTGGCTTAATTCTTCTTGATTGTCCACCTCATAGGATTGTAATTTTCTTACGGGCATTATTCTCTCCTTAACAGTACATACCTATTTTATCATTTTTTCAGCAGAGAATTATTACAGAAAGGTTACAATAAGAATAAAGTCCCTTTTCATTTTTAAAGAATGGCTGATTTTCCAGAAATGTGGTATAATTTTTCTTATGGAAAAGATTATCATTACAGCAACTGCTGAAAGTATTGAACAAGTTAAACAACTGCTCGAAGCTGGCGTAGACCGTATCTATGTCGGTGAGAAAGATTTTGGTCTTCGTCTGCCAACGACCTTTAGTCATGACCAATTGCGTGAAATCGCTAAGCTGGTTCATGATGCTGGTAAGGAATTAATCGTTGCAGTCAATGCCCTCATGCACCAAGATATGATGGATCGTATCAAGCCTTTCTTAGACTTTTTGGAAGAAATCAAGACAGACTACATTACGATTGGGGATGCAGGTGTCTTTTACGTAGTCAACCGCGATGGTTATTCATTTAAGACCATCTACGATGCTTCAACCATGGTAACTAGCAGTCGTCAGATAAACTTCTGGGGACAAAAAGCTGGCGCATCTGAGGCGGTTTTGGCGCGTGAAATTCCATCGGCTGAACTCTTCAAAATGCCAGAGATTTTGGAAATTCCTGCTGAAGTTTTGGTTTACGGAGCTAGTGTTATTCACCATTCTAAGCGTCCGCTCTTGCAAAACTACTATAACTTTACGCATATCGATGATGAAAAGACTCGCAAGCGTGACCTTTTCTTGGCAGAGCCAAGTGACCCAGAGAGCCACTACTCCATCTTTGAAGACAATCATGGGACCCACATCTTTGCCAACAATGACCTTGATTTGATGACTAAATTGACAGAATTAGTGGAGCATGGTTTTACTCACTGGAAATTAGAAGGTCTCTATACTCCAGGTCAGAACTTTGTTGAGATTGCGAAACTCTTTATCCAAGCGCGTAGCTTGATTCAAGAGGGTAACTTTAGCCATGACCAAGCCTTCTTGCTGGATGAAGAAGTGCGTAAACTTCACCCTAAAAATCGCTTCCTTGATACAGGATTTTATGACTACGATCCTGATATGGTTAAATAGGACATCAAAACCCGAAATAAAAATGTTCGGGTTTTTCTAGTGTATCCATGAAATAAAAACGGATACATGTTATAATAGAAATAGCTCTTTTATGGAGGTGTTTGAGTGGAAAATCTGAAGAAAATGGCAGGTATCAAGGCTGCTGAGTTTGTCAAGGATGGCATGGTTGTCGGACTGGGAACGGGTTCTACTGCCTATTATTTTGTAGAAGAAATCGGTCGTCGTATTAAGGAAGAAGGCTTGAAGATTACAGCTGTAACGACTTCTAGTGTGACTAGTAAACAGGCTGAAGGGCTTAATATCCCACTCAAGTCTATTGACCAAGTAGACTTCGTCGATGTGACAGTCGACGGGGCGGATGAAGTGGATAGTCAGTTTAATGGAATCAAAGGTGGTGGTGGTGCCCTTCTGATGGAGAAGGTTGTCGCAACGCCTTCAAAAGAATATATTTGGGTGGTGGATGAAAGCAAGCTGGTTGAGAAACTAGGTGCTTTTAAATTGCCAGTAGAAGTGGTTCAGTATGGTGCAGAACAGGTCTTTCGTCGTTTTGAGCAAGCTGGCTACAAACCAAGCTTCCGTGAAAAAGATGGCCAACGTTTTGTGACGGATATGCAGAACTTTATCATTGACCTTGCCTTGGATGTCATTGAAGATCCAATTGCTTTTGGACAAGAATTGGACCATGTAGTTGGTGTTGTAGAACACGGATTATTCAACCAAATGGTGGATAAGGTCATCGTTGCTGGACGAGACGGGGTTCAGATTTTAACTTCAAGCAAAGCAAAATAATAAGGAGATACACTATGTCAAAATTTAATCGTATTCACTTGGTGGTACTGGATTCTGTAGGAATCGGTGCTGCACCAGATGCTAATAACTTTGTCAATGCAGGGGTTCCAGATGGAGCTTCTGACACACTGGGACACATTTCAAAAGCAGTTGGTTTGAATGTCCCAAACATGGCTAAAATTGGTCTTGGAAATATTCCTCGAGAAACTCCTCTCAAGACTGTTCCAGCTGAAAGCAATCCAACAGGATATGCAACAAAATTGGAAGAAGTATCTCTTGGTAAGGATACTATGACTGGACACTGGGAAATCATGGGACTCAATATTACTGAGCCCTTCGATACTTTCTGGAACGGATTCCCAGAAGAAATCCTGACAAAAATCGAAGAATTTTCAGGACGTAAGGTCATTCGTGAAGCTAACAAACCTTACTCAGGAACGGCTGTTATCGATGATTTTGGACCACGTCAGATGGAAACTGGGGAGTTGATTATCTATACTTCAGCTGACCCAGTCTTGCAAATTGCTGCCCACGAAGATATTATTCCTTTGGATGAATTGTACCGTATTTGTGAATACGCTCGTTCAATTACACTTGAGCGTCCTGCCCTTCTAGGTCGTATCATTGCCCGTCCTTATGTAGGTGAACCAGGTAACTTCACTCGTACAGCAAACCGTCGTGACTTGGCTGTATCTCCATTTGCACCGACTGTTTTGGATAAATTGAATGAAGCTGGTATCGATACTTACGCTGTTGGTAAAATCAATGATATCTTTAACGGTGCTGGTATCAACCATGACATGGGCCACAACAAGTCAAACAGCCACGGAATTGATACACTCTTGAATACTATGGGACTTGCTGAGTTTGAAAAAGGATTCTCCTTCACAAACTTAGTGGACTTTGATGCCCTTTACGGTCACCGTCGCAATGCTCATGGTTACCGTGATTGTTTGCATGAGTTTGATGAACGCTTGCCTGAAATTATAGCAGCCATGAGAGAGAACGACCTTCTTTTGATTACTGCGGACCATGGAAATGACCCAACTTACGCAGGAACAGACCACACTCGTGAATATATCCCACTTTTGGCTTACAGTCCTGCCTTTAAAGGAAACGGTTTGATTCCAGTTGGACATTTTGCAGATATCTCAGCGACAGTTGCAGATAACTTTGGTGTGGAAACTGCCATGATTGGGGAAAGTTTCTTAGATAAATTGGTATAAGATGAAACGCTATGCTTTACTGGTAAGGGGCATTAATGTCGGTGGGAAAAATAAAGTTGTCATGGCGCAACTTCGTCAAGAACTGACAGAGTTGGGACTGGAAAAGGTTGAGACCTACATCAACAGTGGCAATATTTTCTTTACTTCGACAGACCCCAAAGCCCGATTGGTTGAAAAGTTAGAGGCTTTCTTTGAAGTTCATTATCCATTTATTCAGAACTTTTCCTTGCTGAGTCAGAAAGACTATGAAGCAGAGCTGGAAAATCTGCCAGATTGGTGGACTAAAGACCTAGCTCGAAAAGATGTGCTCTTCTACACGGAGGGCTTGGATGTGGCTCAAGTGATCGAGAAAGTGAACGGTTTGGAACTGGAAGATGAAGTGGTTCATTTTGGAAGACTTGGGATTTTCTGGGAGAAATTCTCTGAGGAATCCTACTATGCAACTGCCTATCATAAGTACTTGCTCAAGATGCCTTTCTACCGCCAAATCACCATTCGCAATGCTAAAACTTTTGACAAAATCGGTCAAATGCTAAAAAATAATAAAGGAGACACACAATGACATTTTTAGATAAGATCAAGGAAACAGCTGCTTTCCTGAAAGAAAAGGGTATCCTAGCGCCTGAATTCGGTTTAATCCTTGGATCAGGACTTGGAGAATTGGCAGAGGAAATCGAAAATCCTGTTGTAGTAGACTATGCTGAGATTCCAAACTGGGGTCGTTCGACAGTAGTCGGACACGCTGGTAAATTGGTATATGGAGAACTTGCAGGTCGCAAGGTCTTGGCTCTTCAAGGTCGTTTCCATTTCTACGAAGGAAATCCTCTTGAAGTTGTGACTTTCCCAGTTCGTGTCATGAAAGTTCTGGGATGTGAAGGTGTCATTGTAACCAATGCAGCTGGAGGTATTGGATTTGGTCCTGGTACCTTGATGGCTATCTCAGACCATATCAATATGACGGGGCAAAACCCATTGATGGGTGAAAACTTGGATGATTTTGGTCCTCGTTTCCCAGATATGTCTAAGGCCTACACACCAGAATACCGTGCTACTGCCCATGAAGTGGCTAAAAAACTTGGTATTAAGCTTGACGAAGGTGTTTATATCGGTGTTACTGGTCCGACTTATGAAACTCCAGCAGAAATCCGTGCTTATAAGACACTTGGAGCAGATGCAGTCGGTATGTCCACTGTTCCTGAAGTTATTGTGGCAGCTCACTCAGGCTTGAAAGTTCTAGGAATTTCATGTATTACTAACCATGCTGCAGGCTTCCAAGAAGAACTCAACCACGAAGAAGTTGTGGAAGTGACTGAACGTGTTAAAGGTGACTTCAAGGGCTTGCTTAAAGCGATTCTTGCAGAATTGTAATCATGTTAATAGAATTGTGGAGTATTTTTCGAAAAATCCCTTATAATTTTAGATTATTCCTAGCAGTAATTCTACAAGGAATAGTTTCGGGTTTATCTGGTATATTTCTCCATTATCTTTTAGAGATAGTTGAGAGTCTAGCTTTTGGTCAGTCAGAGCATCATAGTGGATTTTTGACAGATGGAGTTTCCTCCTCACGGATAGGACTAAGTTTAATAATCGTGGGTCTTGGCTCATCCTTGGTCTGGTATTTCTTGCAAAAAGGGTCGAAAATTTATTCCATCAAAGCTCAGATGAAGGATGAGACTTCACAATACAAGCTTCATTTTTTAAGACAGCTATTTCATTCAATTTGGCAGATCATTGCAGTTGGAGGGGGAGCCCCTATTGGCAAAGAAGCTGCACCACGAGAGATTGGAACTCTATTTGCAGGGCCAATTGGAAAAATATGTATACTGTCCATGAAGGATCGTATCTTTCTACTTGCTTGTGGTGCTGGTGCTGGTTTAGCGGCTGTTTATCAGGTTCCATTAACAAGTGTCTTCTTTGTTTTTGAAACCCTAGGAATTGCTCTATCTATTAAACGATTTGTCTTAGTCGGTTTGACTACCTATGTTTCAACCTATACAGCAGGATTGGTTATTTCAGATCAGGCTCTCTACCAGATTCCAGCCATTGCATGGTCATTAAAGGAAACGTGGATTATTCCCTTATTACTTCTTTTCTTAACCCCACTAGCTTGGCTTTTTGGTCGCTTGAGTAAAGAAGTGTCTTCAAACAGGATAAAAGATAAACGAGTACTTCTCACATTGCCTACAGCTTTTCTTTTTCTTGCTGGTCTTGCAATTTCCTTTCCACATCTACTTGGAAATGGACGCATGATGGCTCAGGAAGTATTGAATGGTAGCAATGGCAAAACAGTATTCCTCTTGTTTATCCTAAAAGCACTGGTCGTTCTTATTACTCTGTGGGCAGGGGCCTATGGTGGTACCCTTACGCCATCTTTTGCCTTGGGGATGGCTGGAGCTGCTCTCTTGGGCATGATTCTAGGTTTGGACAGTCAGCCAACCGTTTTACTTTTGGGTTCTGTTTGCTTTTTATCTGTGACCTTGAGGGCGCCCATTTCTGCAACCGGATTAGTTATAGGTTTCACTGGGCTAGGTACAGATTCTCTTCCGTATCTCTTAGTAACAGCTGTTTTAGCCTATGAATTTGCAAAAATGTTAGACCGCTTTCCTTGGGCTAGCATACTGTGTCAGAAGTCAAAGAATAAAGTAATTAGGTAGGAAATGCCGTTTCTTCTAATCAAGGATTTATCTTAAAAGATTAAAAACTATTGTCAGTTTATCAATAACTGTTTTAAATAAAAATGTAGTAGGCTTATCGGAGTCATGATTGAATCCGATTTTTCCTAGCTATAAAAATAAAAAAAGAAAGGTAGAGCGAGATGTTCTGATTTGAACACGAGCGGAAAACTTTTCTAAAAACTCAGAAGAGAAGGGAGTTCGGATTTGAATAAAAGCCGCTCTAAGCTTCTCAATATCATCAAAATTAAGAAAGAAAGGATGGGTAAACCGTATTTGCTGAACTGAATACGGGCGGAGAACTGTGTAAAAAAGATAAACTGTTTAGCATCTGCGATGCGTCATCAGTTTCTTATTTTTACTTTATTCTCTGTCGCTATCCTGAATTTAAAAAAAGAAAGGTAGAGTGAGGTGTTCTAATTTGAACACGAGCGGAAAACTTTTCTAAAAACT
>NZ_KV831064.1:293477-326179 GCF_001836965.1 Streptococcus sp. HMSC063B03
ACTTAGTGGCAACAACACGGAATTCTTGACCATCAGAAGTGGTTATGGTGTTGGTTTCATCCGAAAATAACTTATCATCTGTTTTGGATACAGCCTTCTTTTCAACTTCCCTTTCAGCATACTCAGAATTTACACTATAAACATTTTTCCCTTGATTTAATTCATTAAGTTGTTTATCAGTATAAGTGAAAACCACTACTGTTCTCCTTTTTCTTTATCCGAATAATATATAGTAACTAAAGATGTTGTTTTCCCTTTATGAGAATTCAATATTTCCCACTGGTCATTTATTTCTTTATTTGTTTTTCCATTAACAAAACCATTATAATTTTCAACTTCATTTAAAGAGTGGCCTACACGATATTTTATTTTTACTTTATCTGAAAATAGAATATTTACATCACAAGACCAGTCGCCCGGAGGGGTTGTATATTCTGGATTGGAAATTTTGATTTCTTCTATCCCTTCATATGAATTCTTTAAGGCATTTACCAAACTAACTTCATACTCCCTATTCCGACGCTCTTCTTGAGACTTCCCTAACATAGAAAACATAAAAAAACCTCCTGCTGTGATAATTGCGATTGACAAAAATATTAGTAACCTTTTATGACTCTTTTTGATGCAAGAATTATTCATTTAAGCTGTTCTCCTTTTTCTTATTATACTATAACCTAGAATAATTTAATCATTTTTTATAATATATTATAATATTTCTAACAAGAAAAAACCGACCTCATTGCTGAGAATCGGTTTTCTAGTGTATTTAATTAAGAAATTCGTTTTAACATAACATAAATTATGTAAAAAATTCTACAATAACAAATCTTTGACTTTCCCAATTTCACTTTTTGGAATAACTAGGTGAATCATATCTCCGAGATACATTCTGGTTGAGCCGTTAACTGTTTGGCTCTTGCCATTATGGACTTGGGTGGTGATGAGTACGTTATGTGGTAAGTTGAGTTCGTGAACTTGTTTTCCTGCTATTTTATCTGAAACAGGGATTTCAATGAGAGTGACTTCTCCTTCATCTGTCGCTTCTTCTGGCAGCATTTTTTCCAACATAGCCTCATAGACTGGTGCACCCTTGAGTAGATCCATGATGATGTAAGCAACCAAGGTGACTAATCCAAGTGGCATGAGGTTTCGAATATCTCCTACCATTTCGGTTACCAGAATCATAGCAGTTAAAGGAGCCTTGGATATTGCTCCAAAATAGCCACTCATTCCTAGAATGACAAATATAGGGAATTGCTGCTGACTTACAAGTCCAAGATTGACACAAATGACACCAACTAGAGCTCCAAGTAAGGAGCCAAGCGCTAAAATTGGTAGGAAAATTCCTCCTGGAAGGCCACTTCCATAACTAATCATGCTCCAAACAAAGCGAATCAAAAAGTACGCTAATAGAACTTGAAAACTAAAATCTTGCTTAGTCAAGGAAAGAACCAGCTGATTTCCACCACCAAGGATTTGTGGTAAGAAGATTCCGACTGGGATGATGAGAATGAAAGCCAGAATTGGATAATAAGCTCTATCCAAACGGATTTTTTGACCAAGCCAGTCATAAACTCTACCAACATTGAGCACAGCTTTCTCATAGATAAAACCAGATAGTCCAAGAAAAACTCCCATAAGGAGGTAAATCCAATACTGGTCTAGGGTCATGAGTGGGATGTTGTCTGGCATGTCCAGTACGGGTGTTAAGCCAAATATGAGTAGTGAGACAAAGTTTGCTACGAGACTAGCTGCGAGAGTAGATACCCAGAAAAAGCGTGAAAAATGGTGATAAACTTCTTCTACCACAAAGAGAAGTCCTGCAATAGGAGCATTAAAGGCTGCGGCTAATCCTGCTGCAGCTCCACTTGCAATAAGGGAACGTTCCTCAACTGGACTGGATTTGAGCCACTTAGCAATTCCTTTACCGCCGACAGCTCCAAGTTGAATACTTGGTCCTTCACGCCCCAGCATGAGTCCACTGGCAATTGCAAGAATTCCTAGAACATATTTTTTCCAAAGAACGCCCCACCAGTTGAGGGTCATGAGTCCCTTTAATTCAGCTTCGACTTGAGGAATTCCTGAGCCTTTGATATCTTTTTCTGACCGTGTTAATTTCGCACTGAGCCAACAAACTATTAAATAAAATAGACCAATGATAAAAAGATTGCGCACTAGGTGCGCTTGATCTTGATAAAGTCCTTGTATCAGGTGGAAGCCTTTTTCGATTAAAAACCGAAAAGATCCAACGATAATTCCAACAACGAGACCAACAATGATTCCTCGTCCAACTTGGGATAATATAGTACTTGAGGCAAAGGCAAATTCTTTCTTGGAGCTGAGTGTTTCTGACTGTTCCTCCATAATCATTCCTTCTAACTTAACTTTCTTTTTCTCCCAAAACCAGTGATTTAACGGGTTCAAAGCTGGTTCGGTGAATTGGGGTAACTCCTAGTTTTGTGAGGCCTTCCAGGTGTTTAACTGTTCCATATCCTGCATTAGCAGTAAAGTCATAGCCAGGGAACTGCTGATCGTATTCCTTCATCAATTCATCACGTGTCACCTTGGCTATTATAGAAGCTGCTGCAATGGAGAGGGAATTAGCATCACCTTTGATGATGGAGGTTTGTGAAATGGGTAATTCCAGTTTCATGGCATCTATCAAAAGGTGCTCAGGTTGAGGACTGAGCTGGGAAATTGCTTCCTGCATGGCCAGTTTGGTTGCTTCATAGATATTGACTTGGTCGACGACCTGATTATCCATGATACCAATTCCGATTGACAAGGCTTGGTCCTGAACGGCTTGGAAAATCTCCAGATGTTTCTTTTTAGGAATTTTCTTGCTGTCGTTGAGACCTTTGATTTTACAATTTTGAGGTAAAATAACAGCTGCAGCGACTACAGGCCCAGCCAGAGGTCCACGACCAACCTCGTCAACACCAGCAATTAAGGTCAATCCTTGCTTGTTCAATTCTTTTTCATAGGAAAGCATGGATTCCAAACGAAAATCTTCATCCAATTCTGCCTGAATGGTTTTTTTACGCTTGCTGATTTCCTTTTGAACTCCAGAGCGATTATCCTTTTCAAGCTCTAAAAAAATAGGACTATCAAGGTCCTTGACAGTAGCAAGGAGTTCTTTGATTTCTTTAATCGTCGCCATCGAGGTCTTCCAATGTATCTAAGGTATAGTTACCGAGTTTGCCATCACGGACTTCCTTCACGAAGAGACTGTAAAAGCGGTCATAGTCGTCACGGAAACCGAGAGCACGGGTCATATCCATAATAATAACAGGTGCTTCTTCCTCAATTTTCATCTGTTTGAAGCGTTCAGCCAGCTTTTCTGGATAATGTTCTTTGAAATAATTGAGGCCAAAAATAGTTACCTCGTCCATAGGAAGCAACTGGTCTTTAATAGCTCCCGTTAAGGCTAACTTAAGCGCAACAGTTTCATCTTCAAACTTAGGCCAAAGAATCCCTGGCGTATCTAAGATTTCTAAGTCTTTGTTGGTTTTGAGCCATTGTTGACCTTTGGTCACACCAGGCTTGTTGCCGACAACAGCAATTTTCTTACCAGCCAAACGATTCATAAGCGTTGATTTTCCAGCGTTTGGAATCCCAATAATCATGGTACGCAAGGTTTCAATCTTGATTCCACGTTCCTTTTGCCGAGCAATCTTATCTGCCATGAGTTTTTTAGCGGCATCTGTTACAACTTTTACAGTCACTTGCTCTTTGGAGTTGATAGCTAGCGTCTGAATTCCTTGTGATTCAAAATACTGGCGCCATTCCTTGGTCATTGCTGGGTCAGCCAAGTCCGCCTTATTTAAAATCAAGAGTTTTGGTTTATCACCAACGATTTTGGTCAACATAGGGTTTTGACTAGATAGAGGTAAGCGTGCATCCACCAAAATCGTTACAAAATCAACAAATTTTAAATTTTCCTGCACCTGTCGACGAGCTTTAGACATGTGACCAGGAAACCATTGAATAGTGCCCATAATATATCTCCTTCGGATTGAAAAAACTGTAAAAACGTTTTCTTTCTTATCCTCTATTCTATCATAAATTATTCTTTTTTGCACAAGCTTTTATTTGTAATAGCTACTTTTTAAAGGAAGACTGATTTCAACCCCACTTGATTTGTATATTAACCTTATATAAAATTCTATATCTTATATATTTAGTTTTATATGAGTATTCGAGATAAAAATGGGACTATACAATTTGTCAAAATTCCTTCTATCCAGCTTTCCTGTGCTGAGGATAGAATGTCTGTCTGGAGGCTTTCTTTTAGAAAATCTCGAACTTGTTCTGGTGCGATTTCAAACTCAAAGGCTTTCATTTTATAGAAAAAGTCGAGCAGATGGTCTGACAGATATTCAGTTGAAAATGGCACTTCTCCAATTTTTCGATATTCTAATAAGAGCCTAGAAAATCGAGCTTTTTCTTCAGGAAGCTCACGAAAATAGGAATTGAGGAGCCAGGTCTGCTTCTGCTTTCTTTCAATTGGATCCTGAATAGCAATTCGTTGGTCTTTTTCCAACTCTTTTTGGTATTGTTTGGCCTTGACAGCCCGTTCTGTACGATTTTTACCAAAAAGTATTTTCTCCCACTTGCGTTCTTCTTGGGTTAAGGTTTCTGTAAAGCCAAAGTAGTCTTGATAGGCACGCTCTGCTGGTCCCATGGCTAGTACCAGATTGTCTGCATATTGCTTAGCAATTTTATCCCTCTTCTTGCGCTCTTTCTCTGCCTGGATACGGAGTTCCTGTTCGTAGTCAATTTTCTCCTTGCCTAGCTTGACAAGGTAGAGTTGGTCATCTGGTTTTCCAAGTAAAAAGGGTTTGATACACTTTTCAAGGACTTCTTCCATCCGAGCCTTCTTCTTGGGCTCTGCCTTGGTCCAACTTCCTCCTCGAAAGACTTCTAGGAAGAGCTGGTAGTCTCTTTCAGGTGAGAACTGATTGCCACGATTGGGTTTAAAAACACCTTTTTCCCAGAGCCACTTTAGAAGACGCTCGTCAAAGTCACTTTTATTGACCTTGATTTTTTCTTTTTTCTGGGCTTTTCTGGTCAGATTTTCGACCTTTCTGAGTAGTTTTTCTTCCTCTTCTAGTTGCTGGTCAAGGCTTAATCGATGAAAATGCCGAACACAGTCGCTACCGATCGGAAATAGGCGTTGACCGGTGACACCGTTAAAGAGTTCGTAAGCGTACTTGATGGCATTTCCACAGACACAATTGCTACGGCCAATACCATTAAAAATCAAGGAAACTTCATTCCATTCCTTGGTAGCTTGTTCCCAAGTATCAGCTTTTGAAGCCTGTAAAACCGCATCGTGCAGGGATTTTCTAACTGGAAGTGTCATGAGGTCTCCTTTCTAGATTATACTTTTACAACCTGAACCTCGTCTTTACCGAGTAAAATCAAGTATTTCTCAATATTTTCAATCGAATAGGCTCGAGATAAAGCCTCTCCATAAAGGGCTAACTGACCACGATAGCGATCAATGAGTTGACTTGGATTATCATAGCGGTCGGTCTTGTAGTCGAACAGAACGATTCTATCCTTATAAAGTAGATAGCCGTCTAAGATACCACGCACAACGAAGTCTTCCTGACTCTTTTGGTCTTTTTTGAGCATAGAAAAGGGTTGCTCGCGGTAGAGATAGTCGGTATTGGCGAGAATTTCCTGACCGAGTGCTGTGTCAAAGAATGCAAGAATTTTCGCAAGATTAATCTTGTCTCTGACAGCTGGGTTGGTTTGAACTTGTTTGAGAGTTTCTGTCAGGCTAGCAAGCGTTGGTCGCTGGCTGAGGTCAATTCTCTGCATGAGTTCGTGGGTAGCACTACCAATCTCAGCTCCTGTTACCTTTTCTTTGGTTGAAAAATCTGGCAAATCAAAGCTGATTTTCTTGTCTACTGACTGGCCTTGACCTACAATCTCGACACCTTCCATATCCATAACTGGTTCGTAGAACTTCTTGATTTGACTTGGGGTTTGAACACTAGGAAGTTCAATGGCTGCACGGTGAAGAGTATTATAAACTTCCACCTCTTTCAGCATTTCAAGGGCTTCTTTGATGGTTTCTGACTGACGGTTATCTGCTTGGGAGCTATCTTGGAGAGGACTTTTGTTTTCCAACTCTCCGATAGATTCTCTAGTCAACTGGTCTTCACCAACAAAACGATAGCGAAAGTTGAGCTTATCCTTTGCAAACACTTTGCTGATAGCCCACATCCAATCTTGGAAATTCCTTGCTTGAAGTCTAGTGTTGCTGTTTAGTTTTCCATTTTTAGCTGGTGGGTATTCCTTGGCTTCCAGCTTTTCACGAGAACCCTTGCCGACAAGATAGAGTTTTTTTTCAGCCCGTGTCATAGCAACATACAGCAGACGCATCTGCTCTGAATAGCTTGCCAGCTGTAATTCCTCTTCGTTCTGCCTATAGGTCAAGCTAGGAATGGAGAGTTTGATGGTTTTAGGATAGTAGTCTTCTACTGCTCCTGTCTCCATCTTGGCAATGTATTTGACACCAAGACCATTCTGACGACTGAGAATGACTTCTGACATAGAGTCTTGCTTGTTGAAATCTTGATCCATGTTAAGGATGAAGACATAAGGAAACTCCAAACCTTTACTTTTGTGGATGGTCATGAGCTCTACTGCATCTTTTGGCGGTGCGACAGCCACGCTTGCCAAATCGTGCTGGGCTTCTAAGACTTGGTTAATCATACCAATAAAACGCGACAAGCCCTTGAAATTGCTCTTTTCAAATTGATCAGCACGCAGTGCTAGGGCATAGAGATTGGCCTGTCTAGCAGGACCATTTGGCAAAGCTCCTACATAATCATAATAAAATCGGTCATTGTAAATCTTCCAAATCAGGTCATAGAGGGAGTGGGTTTTGGCATACAAGCGCCAAGAGGCCAAGATATCCATGAATTGCTTTAGTTTCTCAGCTAAAGCTGTGTGGATCAATTTTTTCTGGCTTGTTGCCTGTTTTTGAACATTGACCAGTTTCTCATAGAGATTTTCTTGGACTTTATCCTCTGCTTTCTGAAGGGACAAACGTGCTAACTCATCCTCATCAAAACCAAACATTGGAGACTTCATAAGGGCAACCAAGGCGTAGTCTTGCAGGGGATTGTGAATGACACGAAGGGTGTCTAGCATGACTTGCACTTCTAGGGATTGGAGATAATTGTTCTGCTCTCCGTCAGTTTTGACAGGAATTCCATACTCAGACAGGGCGAGAAGAATCTGGTCATTACGACTGCGGCTGGAGGTCAGAAGGGCAATTTCTTTAAAGGCAACACCTTGTTCCTGATGAAGTTTAAGAATTTCCTTGATAACTAATCGCATTTCGCCTGTTAGTTTCGTTTCTGCCTGCCCCTCTTCTTCATCACTTGTGTCATCCTTATCGTAGAGGAGAATTTCTGCCTTGTTTTCTGGATTAGGAGTCAGTTTGGTATTGGCAAAAACAAGCTGGTGCATGTTATCATAGTTGATTTCGCCGACCTCTTGGTCCATGAGACGTTCAAAGACATCATTGGTTGCTGACAGCACTTCTGAACTACTTCGGAAATTTTCCTTGAGGAGAATGAGCTTGCCCTCTTTTGGATTTTGCGCATAGCGTTGGAATTTTTCATTGAAAATCTGTGGGTCTGCCTGACGGAAACGATAGATGGACTGCTTGATATCTCCTACCATAAAGCGATTGTGGCCATTAGACAGCAATTCCAGCATTCGTTCTTGAATATGGTTGGTATCCTGATACTCATCGACCATGACTTCATGGAAGCGCTCCTGATAAGCCTCACGAACTTGCGGGAAATTCTCTAAAATCTCAATGGTGTAATGGCTGATATCAGCGAATTCAAAAGCATTTTCCTGACGTTTACGCTGACGATAAGCTTCTACAAAATCACCCATGAAAGATTGGAAGGTCTTAGCTAGTTCCCAGGTATCTCTATGATAACGTTCTTGATAGTCAAGAATGGTTATCTGGTCTGACAGTTGTCCTAGTTTAGCAAACTGGGTCTTTCTCTCTTCGTTGTAGGCATCGGCCAGTAGCTTCAAATCAGCCTTACGACTGGCATTGGTCAGAGCTCGACCATTTTTCTCTTTCGAAATGGCGACAACACGCGCAAGCACTGCTTGATAAGACTGACTATCGGACTCTTGATTTAAGGAGCCAATTTCATCCAGAATCAACTGAACATTTTCTAAATAAGCAGCCTTTGGAAACTCCTTGGCATCATTATCCAAATGGTAACGGAAAAAGCTTTCCAAATCCCAAAGGGCTTGTTTGATTTGTTCAGTTAGTTTTTCTTTTTCACTGGTAAAATCAGCTTTTTCAAAGCCTTTGAGGAAAGATTCACTCAGCCATTTCTGAGGATTGCTGGTGGATTGGAGGAAGTCATAAATTTTGTAAACTTGCTGGCGCAGACCCCGTTCGTCCTTGCCACGCCCTGCAAAATTTTTCAGCAAATGACTAAAGGTCTCTTTCTGTTTCCCTTGATAATGGGCTTCAAAAACCTCATGAAAGATTTCGTTTTTTAGAAGAAGTTGCTCGCTTTGGTTTTGTAAAATACGGAAATTAGGCGCAATATCAAGCAGATAACCGTGTTTACCAAGGAATTTTTGTGTAAAAGAGTCCATGGTACCAATAGCCGCGTTGGGTAGGTCTGCCAACTGACGACCCAAGTGTTGTTTGAGGTCAACGTCATCGCTTTCTTGGATTTGTTGGCTGATTTTTTTCTCTAAACGTTCCTTAAGTTCAGTCGCAGCCTTGACGGTAAAGGTTGAGATAAAGAGTTGAGAAATTTCGACACCACGCGCCAATTGATCTAGAATGCGCTCTGCCATGACAAAGGTTTTACCAGAACCAGCCGACGCTGAGACAAGAATATTCTGACCAGAAGTGTAGATAGCTTCGATTTGCTCAGCAGTTTTCTTTTGTTCCTTGCTCGAATTTGCTTCTGCTTCTTGCAGTTTTTGAATTTCTTCCTCAGTTAAAAAGGGAATAGGCTTCATCGATTCAACTCCTCTCTTATTTTTTCAAACCAAGCTTGCTTGAGTTTTTCTCCGACCAGACGCTTGCCATAAGCTAGGTCCAACTTTTCTAGGAAACGGGCTTGGCCCAGATGGTAATTGGCTTCAAATCCAGTGATGGCTTGGTGTTGCTGAACATACGGTGCAATACTTCTGCCATTTTCGGTATAAGGATTAATGGCGAACTGGCCTGTTAAAATCTTCTCAGCTGCTTTCTTGTAAAGTTGGGCATTGTAGTCCAGCAGGAGCTGGAATTCCTCATCCGTCAGCTGATTAGCTTTGTTTTTGTTGTAAAATTCACCCAAATGACTGCTTTCTTTTTCTAAAAAGAGGCCTTGATATTTCATTGACTTGCTAGCTTCTACTACTGCACCTTCCAGACTTTTAACGGCCATCAGAGATTGGACAGGCTCAGCCATTTCCAAGTACATAGCACCGAAAAAGTTCTGCTCCCCTTCTCTTTTTAGGGCAGCTAGATAGGTTGGCAACTGGGAATTGAGCCCATTAAAGAAATGAGGAAACTGGAACTGAGTTAGACTAGACTTGTAGTCTACTACTCCTATCGCCCCATCAGCTTTCAAACGGTCAATGCGGTCAACCTTACCTCGTACAAAGACACTGCGACCACTGTCCAATTGAATAAAGGCTTGGTCTTTGCCGCCAAAATTCGCTTCCTCTTTGATGGTTTCGATGGCTGGATTGTGTCTGAGAATATGTCCAGTCGTCCGTGCAACATCAAGCAAAACTTCCTTGGTAAACTGGGCTTCCAAACTTTCTTGATAAATAGCTTCAAATTCGCGTTCTTGACTGGTTTCTTGGATAGCTTGTTCTAAACGTTGGTCAAAGGAGTCTTCATCAGGCAACTGCAAGGCACGTTCAAAAATACTGTGCAAGAAATTTCCGTGACTACGAGCATCAGGACGCAGACGTAATTCTTCTTGCAAGCCTAAAACGTAGCGAAGAAAATAACTGTATTCATTGCGATAAAACTCCGTCAAACCGGAGGTAGACAGGTAAAACTCCTGATCAGTAGGATAAAGAGCTTGTAGGGTATCCTTGGCTAAGGGCTTGCTACTCGGGCTGGTTGGGAGGGCTGGATTTTCCAGACCTTGCTGTTCTAGTTTTTTACCCATGACACGCGCCAGAATCTTAATAAAGGTCAAATCTTGCTCAGTCTCACTCATCTCGCCCTGCTGGTGATAGGCAACCAGACTAGACAAAAGACTGTGATAGGACCCAATATCCTCCTTAGACAGCCCTTTGTGATTTATCTTCTTCTCTTTCCTGCTAAATCCAAAATGGACCAGCTCTTGAAGATAGGCTGACTCCTTACTCTCACTTTCGTTAAAAAGGCTTGGAGCCGACAAAACCAACTGCTTACGGGCAGAATTGACTAAGGAAAGCATAGTATAGCGATTTTTCTTGAGGTTTTCACTGCTGGCAATCAGCAATTGAACGCCTTCTTCGGTCGTTTGATTTAAATTTTGTCTTTCTTCATCAGTTAAAAGGCTAGTATTTTGCGCAATTTTTGGTAAATTGTCCTGAGTCAGTCCAATGGCGTAGACAAAGTCAGCTGTCAGAGGGGCAATCAAATCATAACTCTGCACCAGAACGGTGTCCACTGTCGCTGGAATGGTACGGTATTGAGATAGACTCATACCGGAATGAAGCAAGGCTAAGAAGTCCTCCAGACTAACTTGTGAACCAGCAAAAACGGTCGCAAATTGTTCTAAAACATGACAGAAAGCCTTCCAAACTTCGGCTTGTCTTTCCTGTTCTACAGCCTCCATAGTGGCTGTCAAATCTTGCAACTGCTTGGTCACCGCTCCCTCTTTTAGAAAGACATTCCATTTTTGTAGGAGGTTTTCAGCCTTTTGTTTTCGACTGGCAAAGAGATTCTCAAGAGGTGATACAATCCGCAAACGAAGGACATTCAAACCTTCCAAATCAAATTTTCCATGGTGGGATTTGGTAAAAGTTTGCTGAAAGGCTGGCAAGCCATTGATACCAAGATAACGGATATATTGCTCAAATGCATCAATATCAGCCTGACTAAGGTCGGTATACAGACCTGTTCTAAGAAGGTTAATCAAGTCCTCCTGACGGAAACGATAGCGTTTCAAAGCCAAAATAGACTCAACAAACTGTGTCAAGGGATGGTGAGCCATGGATTCGCTTCTACCAAGATAGAAAGGAATCTGATACTGGTCAAAAATGGTTTTCAGCGATAACTGGTAAGAAGCTACATCGCCCAAGAGAATACGAAAATGCTTGTAGCTCAGGTCTGAGTTCTCATGCAATTTTTTACGAATGCTACGGGCTACTAGCTCCAACTCCTCCTTTTGCGTCAAGCAAGACCAGATTTGTAAGTTTTCACGGTCCTTCTCATCGACATCCAATGTTAATTCTGAAAAGTCATAAGAAGACTCCAGCAAACGAGATGCCTTATCAAAACTATCAATTTTTTCATGAGTTTGAGAACAGTCCTGAGCAGGCGTTTGGTATTTAGCAGCTAAATGATGGAAAAACTCCACACTGGCTTGATAGAGATTGCCTTCAGCGAATGGGCTAGTATAGGCTTTCTTACTAGCATAGGCTCCAATGACAATCTCAACACCCTTGCCATGAAGTAAGTCCACAATCCGCTCTTCTTCGGCAGAAAAACGGGTAAATCCATCAATAACCAAGGCGATTTGAGTAAAATCACTACTAACTTTGTTATTCTCAATAGCCTCAATCAAGTGGGACAACTGACTTCCCTGAGCCAACTGACCTTGATTGAGGTAAGCCGTTACCTTCTCAAAAATCAAGACTAAATCGGCCCTCTTGTCCTCATCCGTCAAACTTTCCAAGTCCAAAAAACTCATTTGAGCAGTCGTCATCTCGTGGTAAAGATCAATCAACTGCTGGATAAATTGAGGATCCTGTTTGATAGCTCCATAAACACGTAAATCCTTGGGATCGAGTGCCGCAAGACACTTATAAAAAGCCATCCCAAGACCAATATCATCAAGACTGGTCTTGGCAGGCAAGTCATTCAAGACCAGGTAACGAGCCATCTGTGCAAAGCGCGTGACGGTAATCGCAAAAGAAGCCTGCTGGGACAAGCATTCCAGCACGGCACGTTCCTTTTCAAAAGAAAGAGAGTTGGGAGCGATGTAGAAGACCCGCTTGCCAGCAGCAACTAGCTCTTCCGCCTCTCTGGTTAGAATTTCAGTCAAAGAAGTCCGAATATCAGTATAAAGTAATTTCATCTCTGCCTCGTTGGAATTTTTCATTACCTTTTATTATACCATGATTAGCCTGCCAAGTCTGAAAATAATCAGTTCTTGCTCACCTGTTGAAAAGAAAATGCCGGAAAGTTCCGACATTGTTTTAGTAAGCTAACTTCCTGAAAATAGGAGTAACCACACATTCCAGAAGGCTGTGATATTGATGAAAATATGAACTAGTATTGGATAGTAGAGATTTTTAGTCATGCGATACAATAGAGCCAAAATAAGCCCTCCGCTAGCATAAATGAAAAAAGCAAGAGGAGTTAAAGCAAAATTGATATGAATATAACCGAAAATAATAGCAGAAAGCAATACATCTCCGTACCAAGGCGAGTTTTTGAAAAAGGTTGTCATAAGCACACCGCGATAAATCAACTCCTCAGCAATAGGGCCGATGAAGCAAGCTATGAGCAAGAAATAGGGTAATTCCTGTCTCCCCATCATTTCTATCGTTTCATTCAAAGAAATTTGATTTGAAGACGAGGGTATGAAATAAGACAAGAAGAAGTCCGACATATACAAAGTGATGTAACCCAGTAAAAGGTAGATAAAATACCTCAGCTGCCACTTGAAATGAAAAGTCTTCTTTCCTGCAAAAACTACTAGATAGATGACTGCTGACAAAAGAACATCACTTTCCAGCAAAAGTAGAATCTGAAAAAATTCACGACTTGCTGGTAGATAAGGCTTTGCGAGGTGATTGAAAATTCCCCAAAACCAAGTTGATTTGTAAAAAATTAAGGATAATGCTAGTAAAATTTGAATAGCTCGTTTTTTCATATTAAATCCTCTATTTTACTGGACTAGTTTATTGAATATAATGGTTTACTTAACTGTATAACAAGTTTAGTATAGCATATATTGGCGAAATATCCTTTTCAAATCATGAATTGTTATCAAAACATCTTAAACTGTAAAATCAATTATCCCCAAGCTTCCTATCAATTTCTTCTCCAAAATATGCTATAATAATACCAAAAGATAAAGAAGGAAGTCTTATGATTAAACTACTAGCCTTGGATATGGACGGAACTCTCCTCAATGAAGCCAAGGAAATCCCACAAGCTCATATTACTGCTATTCACCAAGCTATTGAAAAAGGTGTCAAACTTGTTCTCTGTACAGGTCGCCCTCTTTTCGGTGTCCTCCCCTACTATAAAAAATTGGAACTTGACATCCAGAATGAGTATGTGATTGTTAACAACGGTTGTTCAACTCACCAGACCAGTGACTGGGGATTAGTTGACTGGCAAGAACTCAGTCCAGCTGACATCGAATACCTATATGACCTAGCTGAAAAAAGTGATGTTCAGTTGACTCTTTTTGATGAGGAGCATTATTTTGTCCTCGGTGGCAAGCCCAATCAAGTTATCCAAAATGATGCCGAGCTAGTCTTTTCAGACCTGACTGAAATTTCTCTTGAGGAAGCGACTAGTGGCAAGTACCGTATGTTCCAAGGTATGTTTTTGGGGACAGAGAGCCAAACGGACGATTTTGAGAAGCGTTTTGCTGAGGAACTCTGCCAACGATTCAGTGGAGTTCGTTCGCAGCCTGTTATTTATGAAGCCATGCCACTTGGTACGACAAAGGCTACCGCTCTTTCTCGACTAGCAGATATTTTGAAGATTGATTCCTCAGAAATCATGGCCATGGGCGATGCCAATAACGATATCGAAATGCTCCAGTTTGCAGGGCTTGGGATTGCTATGGGAAATGCCAGCGATTATGTCAAATCCCTAGCTGATGATGTTACAGCAAGCAACGAAGAAGACGGCGTCGCGCGTGCCATTGAGAAATATATTTTATAATCAAGAAGCCCAGTTCATATCAACTGGGTTTTGATATTTAAGAATTCCTAAAACTTTAGAAACTCTTTAGAAATTCTTGAGCTTTCTTTGATTTCTATGCTTTATACTAAAGTTATCAAAATAAATCAAAAGGAGAGAATCATGAAAACAGTACTTGACATTCATGGATTGTCCAAAAACTTTGACAAACAAGCTATCCTTCAGGATCTTCATCTAACGATAAGAGAGGGAGATATTTATGGACTTATCGGGAAGAACGGAGCTGGGAAAACCACCTTGATAAAAATCATTACACAACTACTGTTTGCGGATAAAGGGACTGTTTCCCTCTTCTCTAGCCAAACGGAAAATGAGTGGACCAAGGCTCTATCTCGAGTAGGTTCGGTGATCGAATCACCTGTAGCTCATAATCACTTAACAGCCTATCAAAACCTGAAATATTACTGTATGATTCGTCATATTCCAAATGCTGATCAAGTCATTCGAGAAACGCTGGACTATGTAGGTTTGACAGATACAGGTAAAAAAGTCTTTCGAGATTTCTCTCTTGGAATGAAACAAAGACTTGGTATTGCCATTGCCCTCCTATCCAAACCAGACTTCCTGATCTTAGATGAACCTATCAACGGTCTTGACCCAATCGGTATCAAAGAATTTCGTCTGATGATTCAACGGCTCAATCAAGAAAAAGGGATAACCATTCTCATTTCTAGCCATATCTTGTCAGAACTCTACCTCGTAGCTAATCGCTTTGGTATTTTAGATCAAGGAAAGATTATCCGTGAAATCAGCAAAGCTGAATTTGAAACACAAAGTGAGGATTATATTGTGCTTAAGACAGCCGACCAAGAGAAAGCTTGTCAAGTATTGAAAGAACAAATCCAGCTCCAGTTCAAGGTTGTTAATCCAGAAAATGAAATTCATATCTTTGGTCAGGAACAAGATGTCAAACAGATTCTTAAGGAATTAACCTTGGCAGATGTTGCCATTGACGAGATTTACTATGCCCGTCAAAATCTAGAAGAATACTTCACTCAATTGGTCGAATAGGAGTAAAATCATGATACATACCATTCAAGCAGACTTTTACCGTCTTTTCCGTTCCAAAGGATTCTGGATTACAGAATTTATTCTCTTTGCTCTCATGCTAATGGGTGCAAGTATAGGAGCTACGGGTCATCTGATGGCAATCCAGACAGAAGAACCAGAAATTCCAACCCATGGCTGGGACGGTGTACAAGCCCTGATTAACGCGTCTAGTCAAGGTTCAAACCTCGTTTTTCTCTGTATTGTTCTAACGTGTCTAGTTTTAGGTGTTGATTTAATCGGAAAACTCTATAAAAATAGTTTGACAGTAGGTGTTTCTCGTACAGAGTTTTTCCTTGCTAAAGCCTTTGTAGTGGCTTGTATTGCATTCTTACAACTTATCATCTGTCTTGTGATTGCCTTTATTCCAGCAACTATCTTAAATGGATTTGGAACCATGCCTGATGGCTTTATTGGCAATTTACTGGTAACCATTTTCCTTCAATTTCTTTGCCTTCTAGCTTGGCTTTCCATTGTTTCCTTCATTCTCTATGTTAGTCATTCTTATCTTGCGGTATTTATTGGTTATTTGGTCAGCTCTATCTTACTTTCTATGCCAATGCTCATCTTCCCAAGTATCAAAATTTTGCCATATTTATCATTGCAGTTTTTCTATGCTATGACTGCTAATAGTGAATCCATTTTCTATACACTTATAGTTACCTTAGCTGTTATTGTAATCTTTAATCTAAGTGGACTGGCAGTTTTCAAAAAGAAAAGTTTATAAAAAAAGACCTCCTCTAGCCTACAGAGGAGGTTTCTTTCGTTAAAAGTGAATAAAAACCGATAACCACTGCCCATCTGTGCTTAGTTTCATCTCTGAACCGAGAAGATGACATAATTCCTCAGTGATATAAAGTCCTAAACCAGAGGATTCTTCAGTATCTGATAGATTTTCAGAATAAAAACGGTTGCTGAGCTTTTCTATTTTTTTAATAGGCTGTTTGACAAGGTTTGCAATCTCTAAGACAAGCTGTTCCTTTTCCTTTCTCAAAGATAGACGCGCTTCTTCCTTGCCATGTTTGAGGACATTTCCAAGCAGATTTTGTAAAATTCGATCCAGCAAGTCTTCATCAGTCCTCATTTTCAAACCAGCTTCAACCTTAAAATCAAGCATGATATTTGCCGCCTGAAAAACATCATAATAAGCCAGAGTCTTTTTGGTGATAAAAGCTGAAAGATCCACTTCTTCCAGTTTCGGTTTGACAGCCCCTTCCATCAAACGACGGTATTCTAGGAGAGCCTCCAAACGTTTAGAAACTAAATCAAGATGCTGGGCTATTTTTTGTAAAGTTTCTGCTTTGTCTTCAGGAGACTTTATCAATTGTTGGGTGTAGCCTGAAGCGATAGTCAGAGGCGTCCGGATATCATGGGCGATATTGCTGATGGCCATATCCAGAGTCTGCTTTTCCCTTTTCATCACCAACCGAGATTGTTCCACTTCTTGAAATAGATTCTCAATCTGCTGGTAGAGATGTAAAAAATGTTTGGAAAAAATGCTGACTCCGACTCTTTTCATACTACCCGTGAGAATTTTATCTTCAATCTGTTGACTCAAGTTTTTAAGTGCTAGATGGTAGCGAATTAATGCAATCGATAAAATAATTTGGAGTACCAGTAGAACAAAAATTATCATGTAGGTCATTGCTTGTCTCCTTTTAATCTTACCCCAACGCCCCAGATGGTTTCAATATATTCTTGATTTGGGTCAAGCTGGTTTAATTTTTTACGAAGATTACTCAAATGCGTATTGAGAGTATTATCTCCAGGTAGGTAGCTATCCTCCCAGACCAATTCATAAAGTTCTTCTTTGGTAAAAATTTTCTTAGGATGTTTAAGGAGAGTTTGGAGAATCAAGCATTCTTTCTTAGCAAGGCGAATCGTTTCCTGACTATTTTTAATTTCAAAACTTTCCGCATTGAACTGGATATTTTTCAAGTTTTGTGGCAGATTTTCAGTTTTTCCTATTTCCATGGGCTGTTTTTCTGCGCTTTGGCGTAATTGAACAGTAACTCTGGCAAAGACTTCGTCCAAATCAAAAGGCTTGACGATGTAATCATTGGCACCCTCTAAGAGGTATTGACTGATTAACTTTTTATCACTCAAAGCCGTTAGCATAATGACTGGAGTTTGGATTTGTTCCCTGATGGCTTTTAAAACCTGATCCCCATTTTTCCCAGGAAGCATGATATCTAGCAAAACGAGGTCAATCCCACCTTGGTCAAAACGCATGATGCCTTCTGTACCAGAAAAGGCTTGAATCACCTCATGCTCCTCAGTAAGAAGTGTTCTCAAAATTTCCTGAATGTCACTATTATCTTCAATAACCAATATCCTAGCCATAAATACCAACCTTTCTGCAACTATTATAGCATGTTTTATTGATAAAGCTTAAACAGAAAAGCTCCTCGCATCAAAGCGCGAGAAAGCCTTAGAGGGTTAAAATATAAAATCTACTTGCTAGATGACCGAGTATATTATAGTTGCTAATAAGAAGTTAGTCTAGCAGAATGAATCTCTCATTTCTCACATACTAATCCGTAATTCGTTGATACATTTCGGGTCTTCTATCTCGAAACAAGCCCCAGTTTAGGCGTTCGCTTGCTCCCTTGTCTAGGTCATAAGTAGCTAACAGAACAGCTTCAGCTTGTCTTTCAGCTAGCTCTAGAATAGCTCCTGTTTCATCCGTCATAAAGGATGAACCGTAGAAGTCAAGACTGGAACTCTGTCCACCATTTTCCTCACTTGGAGTGACTTCCTCTAATCCATAACGATTGGCTGCGATGACTGGAACAATATTTGCTGCTGCGTGTCCTTGCATGGTACGTTGCCAATGGCCACAACTGTCTGTATCCAAAATCGGCTCTGAACCGATGGCTGTAGGATAAAAGAGCAATTCAGCACCATTCAATGCAAGACAGCGCGCTGTTTCAGGGAACCATTGATCCCAACAGATACCGATCCCAATCTTGGCATAGCGAGTATCCCAGACCTTGAAACCAGTGTTACCAGGCGTGAAATAAAACTTTTCTTGATAATAATGATCATCTGGTATGTGGGTCTTTCGGTAAACGCCCAGCACTTCCCCATCTGCATCAATAACGGCAATAGAGTTATACAAGACATTGCCATCTTTTTCATAGAAACTGATTGGTAAAACGACCTTTAGCTCCTTTGCAATGGTTTTAAAATGCTGAATAGCTGTATTGTCTGTCACCGACTGGGCATGCTGGTAGTAGTCATACTGACGTTCCTGACAGAAATAAGGACGTTCAAACAACTCTGGTAAGAGAATGATTTGTGCGCCTTGTTCTGCAGCCTGACGTACTAAGCGCTCCGCTGTTTGAATATTTGTTGCCACATCCTTGGCACATTGCAACTGAATGGCTGCAACTCTTACATTTCTCATCTTTTTCTCCTATTCTGGGATTTGTTGGGTGATACAGTGGATATTGCCACCACCTAAAAGAATATCTCTGGCTGCTATTCCGACAATTTTACGGTCTGGAAAACACTTACTGAGGATATCTAAGGCCACTTGGTCATTGACATCTTGAAACTGGGGAACAAGGACAGCCTTGTTAGCGATATAAAAGTTTACGTAGGAAGCTGCTAGTCGTTCACCTGCGTATCGCTCTTCTTCTCCTTCTTCATAGATGTAGCCTGGCAAATCTTCTTCTGTCACAACTTGTCGAACTGCAGGGATAGGCAATTTATGAATAATGAAGGGACGACCTTTTGCATCTGTCTCTTGCTCTAAGAGTTCGAGATCTGCTTTTGACATGGCATACTGAGGATCGCTTTTGTCGTCTGTCCAAGCCAAAACAAGCTCAGCAGGACCAACAAAGGCAGTAACATTGTCAACGTGTTCATTAGTTTCATCCTGATAAATACCATAAGGAAGCCAAATAACTTTTTCAGCTCCAAGGCACTCTAATAAGGTACTCTCGATTTCCTCTTTAGTCAGATTAGGATTGCGACCAGGACTGAGAAGGCAACTTTCAGTCACGAGAATGGTTCCTTGTCCATCGCTATGAATGGCTCCACCTTCCAATACAAAAGTTTTAGCATCATAAACAGGTATTTCCAAGGCTTCAGCAAAATGACTGGCTACTTGGTCATCATCTTCATAGTCTTGGTAGAGACCATCTACAGCACCACCCCAAGCATTGAAAGACCAATCCACGGCTAATTTCTTGCCTTTATCATTGATAAGAATAGTCGGACCTGTATCACGCGCCCAGGCATCATTGGTGGGAATATCTAGATAAACGACCTTATCTCCAAGATAGTCTTGGGCTTCAGCTAAGTAGTCTTGGTCCACCAAAAGATAGACTCTTTCCCCCTCTGCTATAGTCTTGATAATCTGGCTAAATGCTCTTTTAGCAGCTTTTCCTTGAAAGGGCCATGATCCTGGACGAGTCGGCCATATCATGAGGGTACCATGGTGGGTTTCGTACTCTGCTGGCATGCGATAGCCTAATTTTTTGGGACTGTCCATCATGATAATCTCCCTTTAAAATCTTGATATCCAAAGGCTTTGACTAAGCTACAGTCTCCCTGTTCGTCCATGAGATAGAGACTCGGCAATCCAATACCATTAAAGGTATTATTTTTGACAAATGAGTAAATAGCCATGTCTTCGAAATAAAGTCTGTCTCCAATTTGAACTGGATTTTCAAAGCTATAATCACCAATTACATCGCCTGTCAGACAAGTATTGGAAGAAAGTCTGTAGGTATGGGCTTTTTCCTGTGCCTCAAAGCCGTTTCTCAAAGGTGGACGATAGGGCATCTCAAGTACATCAGGCATATGACAGGTCGCAGAGGCATCTAAAACCAAGATTTTCATACCGTTTTCTACAATATCCAAAACTTCAGTTGCTAGATAACCTGCATTGAGTGCAATGGCTTCACCCGGCTCGATATAGATTTCAAGATTGTAAGTTTCTCGGATACGCTTGATTTCAGAAATCAGCAAATCCACATCGTAACCTTCTCTTGTGATGTGGTGTCCGCCCCCCATATTGAGCCATTTAACTTGATGTAAGTAGGGACCAAACTGCGCTTCTACTGCTTTCAAAGTTGTCTCTAAATCATCTGCTCCCTGCTCGCAAAGGGTATGAAAATGAAGACCATCCACCAAGTCCAGCAAATCACTCGGAATCTTGTCTAGAGTAACTCCGAAACGAGATCCAGGAGCGCAAGGATCATAGAGAGCGTGATCTCCTTGAGTTGAACACTGAGGATTGAGACGTAACCCCACACTGACACCAGCATCCCGACAATGGACCCCATGTTTACGCAACTGTCTCTCTGAGTTAAAGACGATATGGTCCGTTATCTCAAGCAATTCCTCCAAGTCCGTATCCTTGAAAGCAGGCGCAAAAACATGGACTTCCCCCGGGAATTCTTCTCTAGCGAGCTTGGCCTCATAGAGACCACTTGCAGTTGTACCAGATAAATACTGGCTAATCAAGGGATAGGTTTTATAAAGGGAATACGCCTTCTGGGCAAGCAAAACCTTGCAGCCGGCTTCTTCTTGTACATATTGTAAAATACGACAGTTGGCTTCTAACTTTGCCAAGTCAATGACGTAAGCTGGTGTTGGTACTTGTTCTAGCTTCATCAGTCCACCATTTGTGGATTTTCAACCACAACCCATGGCAAACCATACTCATTCAAAGCTTCCATAAATGGATCTGGATCCAATTCTTCAAGATTATACACTCCAGCTTGTTTCCAAGTTCCGTTCATAACCAATTTTGTCCCAATCATGGCTGGAACTCCTGTTGTGTAAGAAATAGCTTGTGAACCAACTTCTGCGTAACATTCCTGATGGTCGCAAACATTGTAGATATAGATGGTCTTTTCAACACCGTCTTTGACACCTGTAAAGATACAGCCGATATTGGTTTTACCAACTGTTCTTTGGCCAAGGCTTGCAGGGTCTGGAAGCAAGGTTTTTAAGAATTGAATCGGAACGATGTCTTGGCCGTTGAAGTTAATAGCATCTGTACGAAGGAGTCCGACATTTTCCAAGCATTTCATATGCGTTAGATAAGATTGACCAAAGGTCATAAAGAAACGAATGCGTTTAACACCTGGGATGTTTTTCGCCAATGATTCAATTTCTTCATGGTGGAGGAGATACATGTCTTTTTGACCAACTTGAGGGAAATCATACTCACGCTTGATAGACATAGCTTCGACTTCGACCCATTTTCCATCTTCCCAGTAAGAACCTGGCGCAGAAACCTCGCGGAGATTGATTTCTGGGTTAAAGTTTGTTGCAAATGGATAACCGTGGTCACCGCCATTACAGTCTAAAATGTCGATATAGTGGATTTCATCAAAGTAATGTTTGAGGGCGTATGCTGAAAAGACACTGGTTACACCTGGGTCAAAACCAGATCCAAGCAGAGCAGTCAAGCCTGCTTCTTTGAATTTCTCCTGATAAGCCCACTGCCATGAATAATCAAAGTAGGCTGTAAAACCAAGTTCCTTACAACGTTTCTCATAGATGGCGCGCCACTCAGGATCTTCTGTGTCCTCAGCTTCGTAGTTAGCTGTGTCGATATAGTGAACTCCAGTCACTAAACAAGCGTCCATAATGGTCAAGTCTTGGTACGGTAGGGCTACATTCAAAACAGCTTCCGGTTTGTAGCTTTCGATCAGGGCAATGACTTCTTCAACCTTGTCAGCATCAAGGGCAGCTGTCTCAATCTTTGTACTTGTTTTGCCTTCTAATTTATCCTTTAAGTCATCACATTTCGACTTAGTACGGCTAGCAATCATAATTTCTGTAAAGGTTTCGCTATCTTGACAAATCTTTGAAATAGCAACTTGGGCAACTCCCCCACATCCAATAACTAGTAAACGACTCATTTTTTTCCTTCCTCTTCTTCTAAAATGTCCTCAACATACTTGGGCAACATAAAGGCTCCCACGTGTAAGTTTGCAGTGTAGTACTCTGTGAAAAGCTGGCGTTTTTTCCAGCCTTCCTTGTCAAAATCTTTGACAGGGTGGTATTTTTTCGATGCAAATCCAAACAACCAATAGCCAGCTGGACTGGTTGGAATGTGGGCTTGGTAGACCCGACTAATTGGAAAGGCTTGATTAACCTTACGGTGCATGCTTCGGCAAGCTGACTCATCCTCGTCAAAGAAGGGACTCCCATGCTGGTAAATCATGATACCGTCTTCTTTCAAGGCTCTGTAACTGTTACCGTAAAATTCCTTGGTAAAGAGCCCTTCCGTATGTCCAAATGGATCTGTCGCATCGTTGATAATGATATCGTAATCATCTTCGCAGTTTCGCAAAAAGCGTAGCCCATTTTGGTAGTAAATGGTAACACGAGGATCGTCTAGCCCTGCGGCAAAATCTGGGAAATACTCACGACAGACCTCAACCAACATCTCATCTGGTTCCACAATATCGATTTGTTCCAGTTCAGGATAGAGTGTTAATACTTGGGCAACACCTCCGTCGCCACCTCCTATTACCAAAACTTTCTTGGGATTTGGGTGGACAGCCATGGGAACGTGGACTGTCATTTCGTTGTAGACAAAATCATCCGCATCTGAAAACAAGACATGCCCATTTAAAATCAGTATTTTCCCAAAAGCTGGCGTATCTAAGACTTCAATATCCTGCCATTCACTTTTTCCAGCGTAGAGTTGCTTGGCTGTTCTCAGGGACAATTTCACATCTGGAGTATGAACTTCAGAAAACCATAAATCCATCTAGTTCTCCTTTCTCTTAATGACGTTGATGTGATTGACCTCTGGGTCTTCCGTCCCTTGAAGGGAGCAACCACGTTCCTTGGCAAATTGGATATAATCGACTATCTCATGGGTAATGCGTTCACCTGGAGCTAGGATTGGAATCCCTGGAGGGTAACACATGACAAATTCCCCACAGACCTGTCCAACAGATTCATCCAGGATCAAACTTTTTCTCTCTGCATAGAAGGCTTCTTGTGGAGACAGCACTAACTCGGGCTGGATATATTCTCCAGCTATCAAATCTTTTCCATCTCTCGAGTAGAGTCTCTTGATATCAGCTAAAGCACCAACTAAGCGCTCGATGTCTTGGATGCGGTCACCAATCGAAATATAGGCCAAGATATTACCAATATCACCAAACTCAATCTGAATGTCGTATTCATCGCGCAGGAGGTCATAAACCTCGATACCTGTTAAGCCAATACCCTGAGTGTAAACTGACAACTTGGTTACATCAAAATCACAGACAGATACACCGTCTATCAACTCTTTTGAGTAGGCATAGTAACCTCCGATAGCATTGATTTCACGGCGGGCATACTCGGATAGTTCAATAACTTTCTCAAACGATTCTTTACCACGAAGGGCCAAGTTGCGACGTGAAATATCCAGACTGGCCATCAACAAGTAAGAGGCAGATGTTGACTGGGTAAGGTTGATTATCTGACGTACGTATTCAGGATTCATCTGCTCCCCGATTAAAAGAAGCGAACTTTGGGTTAAACTCCCACCAGACTTATGCATGGAAACTGCTGCCATATCAGCCCCTGCATCCATGGCAGAAATTGGAAGTTTATCAGTAAAATGTAAGTGCGCTCCGTGGGCTTCATCTACTAAAACCATCATGCCAGCTTCATGAGCCATTTCTGTCAAACCCTTTAGATCTGAACAGATGCCGTAGTAAGTAGGATTGTTAATCAAAATGGCCTTGGCATCTGGATGCTCCTTAATTGCCTGCGCTACTCGGTCATTTTCAAGACCTAAAGCGATACCAATCTTAGGATCCACACTCATCTCGATATAGATGGGAATGGCACCACATAGAACCAGCGCATTGATAGCAGATTTATGGACATTACGTGGCAGAATAATCTTATCTCCAGCCTTGCAGGTTGACAGAATCATAGTCTGCACCGATGAAGTTGTTCCCCCAATCATGAGAAAGGCATGGGCTGCTCCAAAAGCATCAGCTGCAAGCTCCTCTGCATCCCGAATAATCGAAATGGGGTGACCAAGATTATCCAAGGGTTTCATCGAATTGACATCAATGCCTACACATTTTTCTCCTAACAGTTCGACAAGTTCTGGATTTCCTCGTCCGCGTTTGTGACCTGGTACATCAAAGGGAACAATCCGTTTCTTGCGTAACTTCACCAAGGCCTCATAAATTGGGGCTTGGTTTTGATTTAACTCTTTCAAGACATACTCCTTTCCATATTTTTAGAACCTTATGAAAACTAAGGAACTAAAGGTTGACTCATGAAAAAAGAGCAGGTTTTCACCTGCTCTGCAATCTTCCGACGTTTTTATGTTTGTTTCTGTTGAGTATGTCTGTTCCCGATGTTTCCTAACTCTCTAGTAGCAAATATTACGTACTTTATTGATCGTTTCACAAGATGACGTGTGCTTTCACCACACTAAAATTTATGAATTAGGACAAGTGTCCTAACATCAACTTATAAAAGTAGGCTTTTAACCCTATCAATAATGTGATTTTTCAACCACGCTTCGGCATTCAACCCTGCCTGTCCGTAGGCATTTTTTACTCGGGTTTATATTTGCTAGAAAACATCATCTCATTTTCTAAGCTTTAATAATATAACATACTTTCAACACTCTGTAAAGTACTTTTTTGAAAAAATGTCTATTTTTGTTCGGAAAAATAATATTTTATATAGATTTGTATAAGTTGTATAATGTGAAAGCGGATATAAAAAGAACTAGAAGGCTCTAGTTCTCAGATTTTGTATTTAACGAATACTATGCTTATTCATCTTTTGTTCAAAGATAGTCGTGATAATCTGACGTAATTCTTCGCGTTCTTTTTCTGGTATTTCACCACTTGTTTGAGCTGCAGCGTAGAGTTCAGGGTGTTCAATTGAAATGCGTTTAATAGTACGTGTCGTAGCATGTTTTCTTACAAAAAACGGAATTCTCTTAATCAAGTCTTGTGGTACTAGCGCAAGAATCTTTTCAGCAGCTTCCTTGTCACTAATCTTAGACGTCGTAAGCCCCTTCTTAATCATTTCCTGTTCTTTTTCTGTAAAATCTTTTAATTCCATTCGATTAGTCCTCCTATTTTCTCTAAGTTAAATTATATACCAATCCGGATATAACTACAAATGGACTGTCTGAAAATATAAGCAATACTCTAAAGAGTGGCTTCTGGCTATTATCGATTGAAATAACCCATCAACTCATCAAAAATATAAATGTCCTAGGATTACTGTCATATCGTACCACTATTAAAGATTAACCCACTTATCGTTATCCATAATGAAAGGCTTAGCCAGTCCATCACCTGTATAGTCCTCGTACTTGGTGCCTAAATACTTGTAGCAATCTTCCTTGCTGGCAAATTTAATGGCTTGGTAAGGTTCTTCAAAAGTTAATTTCTCTACAAATAAGAAACCATCATCAGCTGGCACTAGAACTCCAACGTGGCCTACAAACAGATACTCGCCATCCAGATTGTCGTGCAAGACCACAGATAGCATTCGAGCTTTGTCGTTGAATTGAAACTGAGAGAAGAATTTTTCCATCTTTTCAGCGTGAACCTTGACATCTGTAGTTGCTTCAGTTGGAACTCTCGAAAATAGAATATCAAACTCTTCCTTATCTTTTGAATCAAAAACCTTTCCCTTATCAATCGCATCGTTATCTAGGAAAAGCAATTGGTCATTCTTTTCAAGTTTTGGAATGGTGACTGAATTTTTCAAAAGACAATAACTATTGATACGACAGTTTGTACCAACGAAATTGCCCTTCTTTTGATTCCAAAGGTTGCTAATTTTCTCAACATCGTATTCTGTCTGAGTAAAGGAAGTGAAATCTCCTGATAGGCCAGTTGAGCCGACAATGGTATTATAATCATTTACAAGATTAAAAAAGGCATCAACACTATTTGGATCCAAGTGAGCTGATAAGAGAGATTTGACCTCTTCTGTAGTTACCTGATTGTTTAGGTTGGTGTATGAAGCTTTCCATGGAACTTTCGCTGAACTGGTTTGCCTTTGATTCGCCCCATTCGAAGTTGTAGCATTTTGTTGACAAGCAGCCAAGCCTAAAAACAAGATTGAACAGATTCCTAATGTAGCTAATTTACTTGATGTCTTCATCTTCTTCTCCTTTTACAGGTTTAGTAACTAGCTTTATTATACTATATAAGTTGAGTAAAAGATCATAATCTTCATCCACTAATTTTTGAAAATCACAAATCCTTTTGGAGAGATCACAAGCTGATTTTCCAATTCTCGGCAATTGCTTGTTAGTGCTACTACTTCTTTCTCTAAAAGATAATCATCTGTTGATTGGTTAAAAATGGCTTTGATGACTTGGTTATCGTAATTCCATTGCAAGGTTAGTACATCAGCTTTGATTTCTTGAAGGCTATACTTGCCGTGCTGAATGGTTGCTGACGCATGTTTGCGAATCTTAATCAGCCTCTTCATGAAATTCAGCATATCGTGGTCACTTGATACACGTTCCCAAGGCATACAACGACGACAATCTGGGTCTTGACCGCCAGTCAAGGATAACTCTGTTCCATAATAGATGCAGGGTGTTCCTTTTTGTAAAAAGAGAAAGGCTAGGGCTGATTTAACCAGTTGAACATCCTCATTTGCCGTCCACAAGATTCGTTCTGTATCATGCGAATCCAAAAGATTAAACATCACTTCTGAACTCTGCTGCTTGTAGTACATAGACTGGCCATTGATTTCATCGATGAACTGGTCCGTCTTCTTAACACCTCGTAAGAAATAGTCCTTGATACTATCAGATAAAGGATAATTCATGACTGCATGAAACTCATATCCATTTAGCCAAGGCTGAGACGTATGCCAGACTTCTCCAAGGATATAAAGATCAGGCTTTTTAGCTAGAACTGCCTTACGAAAATCCTTCCAGAACTGATGGTCAATCTCATTAGCCACATCCAAACGCCAAGCATCGATATCAAACTCTTCAATCCAATAAGTCGCAACCTTTAAAAGATAATCCTTGACCTCTGGATTGGCTGTATTTAGCTTAGGCATATAGTCCTCGAAACCGAAAGCGTGATAAGGTAGTTCTCTCTTATTAGCTAGCTTTTCAGTAGTCACTGGGAATTGTTGAATATGGAACCAATCCTTATAAGTAGATTGCTCACCATTTTTGACAACATCTTGCCATTGAGGAGATTGCGAACCGATATGGTTGAAAACGGCGTCCAGCATGATTTTCATGCCTCTCTGATGGGCTTGGTTCACCAGTCGACTGAAGGTCTCCTTGTCTCCAAAATGATGGTCGATTTCAAAGTAATCCGTCGTATTGTACTTATGATTGCTCGTAGATTCAAAAATGGGACAGAGATAAAGACCTGTAATACCCAAGTCTTGTAAGTAATCCAGATGGTCAATAATCCCCTGTAAATCACCACCAAAGAAATCATCACTCTTAGGTGTGATAGATGAATCCCAGTCTAAAGTCCCTTCTGGGTTTAATAGAGCATTTCCATTAGCAAATCTCTCAGGAAATATCTGATACCATACCGTATTTGAAACCCAATCAGGAACCTGGCAGGCATCAATCTCATGAAGATAAGGCAACTTAAATCCATTTCCAATAGTATGAAGATTTTCTAGAGAATTTTCCACACACCCTTTATCGCCATACAAAATACTTTGACCTTCTGTATCCTTGAGTTCAAAGAGATACTGGATACGCGCAAAGTAGACGGACACTTCAACCTGCCAATAATCAAATAGGGCATCAGAAGTTATTTTGGACATTTCTTTTGTATCCTGATAAAACTCCTCCATAAAGATAAAAGGGTCTCCATAGTGCAAGTTGATGCTTTCAATGTCCTCTTTCTTAGTTCGAATCCGAATGTGAAGCTTCTTATCCTTATAAAGATAGGCAAACTCCGACTCTGGCCTATGGTAAATGGCTGTTAATTCCACTGTATTTGTCTCCTGATTTACTTGATTACATTTACGACGCAAACGTTTTCATAATTGTGATTCTAGTATACTACTTTCTTATTTTATTTTCAAGGCTTGTCCATAGATTCTAGTGGTTTGGTTCTATAAATAAAAAAGCAGCCAGTCTTACAACTTGCTACTTTCCAAATGATGATTTACAAATATCTTTCCAGCCACTCTATCTTTTTGAAATCCTTATTGTTATTGTGGTTATTTCGATAAGAATCTTGGGAAGAAGCCTTGTAAATACTTAAATACTGTTCTAAACTTGGAACGCGAAAAGTGATGTTTTCGAGATGAATCAGCTCTATATCTGATTCCGAAACTCCTACAAAATCAGGTAAAGAATCGATACTTCCGAATTCAACACTCAGACCATCTTTTTGGAATTCATGCTCATGAATATCTATTAAGGTGTAGCCTAAGTGTTTCATCACTTTCATTATCTTGTCCCACTCATAAATTCTGAGATGATCGGGTGCTTCCCAACCTCTAGGGTCACCAGGCACATGAATGTCAATGTCAGACGGCCCCCATTCTTCATTTGATCGGTATTCAAACCCCAAAGACCCCATGAGCGTCGGAGTGATTCCGACTTGGTTTAAATGAGAACAAATTGTTCGAAATTCATCAAATAGAGAATTCATTCCTCCTCCAATCGTTGATATAGAACTTAATTTCGTTGTGAATAATAAACTAATTTTTACCTTCTACTCTTTCGGTTTTGAAAATACTTCTACTCGCTGAGCTAAGACTTTGATTGCTACAGGTAGGTTATCCGATTTATCGCCGTCAACATCTGACTCCAATTCACTATCTGAAGAGATCTTAATATTACGCGCTCTGATATACTCAATATTATCATTGCCGACAACATCTCCTTTTAGTAAATCAGGAATGACGGATAATTTGGAGAATATTGAAGCATCTTTTAGAATCAAAATATTGGCATAGCCGTCTTTGTTTTCTTCAAAGATTTTCTTATCAGCGAAGTAATTTGTCAAGAGAACCAACACATGGCTAGCTTCACCAACATAATTTCCATTTTCTGTCTCGACATTAATATTAAAGACCTGATCCGTCATGACAGACTTCATGGTATTTACAGCATAGGCTAGAATACCGAATTTTGTCTTGTCCTCGATTTCAACATTGTGAATCGCTTCAGGAAGAGAACCGATACTAAAAATATAACCAAAATAATTGTCATTCGCTTTACCAATATCAATCTTGTTGGTTAAGTTAAAATCGAGTTCATCTATCGCGCCATCGATGTCTTGATTGATTTCCAACAGTTTCGTAATGAGGTTACCCGTCCCACCAGGGATAATCCCTAACTTAGGAATGTAGTCTCTCTCAGCAATACCCGAAATGACTTCGTTGACAGTACCATCTCCACCAAACACAACCACTGCATCGTACTGCTCACGAGAAGCTTCCTCAGCAAAATATGTTGCATCCAGCTCCTTTTCGGTAATTTTGGTTTCCACGTGCTCAAAGTATTCTTTTGCTTTATTCTCCAGCTTTTCTTTGTAATCTAAAGCCTTTTCCCCACCAGAAGTAGGGTTGATAATTACCATTACTTTTTTCATTAATTTCTCCTTAATCTTCGCTAGAAATGGTTGCATTTCATCGTATGTAACAAAATGTACTCTCATTATACAATGAAAATACAGAAAAGAGAAATATGACGTACTGGAAATTAATCTGCTTCTATTCTATTTTCCCATCGTCTAACTACATCCTTTAAGGGTTCATCCAAGTAAGAATAGGCCTTTTCCTTGATCCAATCAGGAATGCCATATGCCGCCTCAGCTATGCTACCAGTGATTGCGGCCAGTGTATCACTGTCGCCACCAAGTGAGATGGCGTTTCTTATCGCATCTTCGAAGTCTCTACTTTCAAGAAAGGCGATAATGGCTTGAGGGACAGTTTCCTGACATGTTTCGTTAAAACGATAATTAGGGCGGATTTCATCTAAAGTTTTAGATAGATTGTAGCCGTATTCTTTCTCTATATAATCCTTAATCCGTCTTTTACACTCTGTTGGATTGTCCTTAATTGGTTGCTCGTATTCTCTACAATAACCACCATAGTAAAAACGACACAAAAAGATAGCATCAGCTGTAGCCAAAGCGCCTTTTATACCTTCTGGATGATTATGAGTTACCCCTGCAGAAAGACTCGCAAGTCCTCTAGATGATGGCCACGTACTGGTTCTCGCATAGACACCACAGCACATGACCCAAGCACATGGAGAAACACGCATAGCAGAACCATTCCCAAAACTATAATAAGATTCACGGTTGTCGCTATCAATCCAGTTACTAAATCTAGCACCATATCCTGCATCGGGATACATCTTGCCATATTTTTTCATAGCATCAATAAAGTCATCCTTGTGACCACCATTCATAATAGCCTCAGCAACTGCGCAGGTCATGACAGTATCATCCGTGAAAAAACAATCCTTCCCAAATAAAGGAAAGGTCCTTCGTTTTGATATTGTTCCATTCGTAAACTGAACCTACAATATCTCCAATAATTACTCCTAGCATCCGTTTCCTCCTTATGACATTTCAGATTCGTTACACATTTCTAATGAATCACTCTTTAAAAATGGCACCACCAAATCAATCCACTCATAAGGCAGGTAAGCTGATAAATAACCGTGGTTATACCCCTTTGCTTCATACCAAATTGTATTTGAATGTAGCTGATGAAATAATTTCGCTGATTCTTTCACACAGTTCAATTCTTTTTCACCATAGATATACAAAACCTGAGCCTTGCTAGCAGAAATCATATCTTTCAGCTTGTAACATCCCATATAGTTTTTGTAAATGGTCACCAATGTTTTGACAGGCGTCCTTGGCAAATCTTCCAAATAATAAGCTTTTATTTCCTCTGGATAAGCCAGTTTAGGATAGAGTTTGTTCATCATGCTTAACTGAAGTTTACAAGAGAATTTATTGAACATCAGTTTACCAAATAGAGACACTAGAAAGATGCTGATTTTAGCTAAACTTGGTTGAGGAATACAGAGGCTTCCATCTATGATGGCCTTCTCAGCAATTTCACTGTCTAAAGACAAAAGTTCCATGGCAATTTGACCACCAAGTGAAACACCACCAATCGCAAACAATTTCCCACCACAGTTTGCTTTGATATAGTCTAGAATCTCCAAAGCAGAATCTTCAGTAGAAACATAATCAAGTTGATATTCTTCGCCGTGGCCATTCAAGGTGGGTAGAATGACACGATACTCCACCGACAAGATCCGTGCTTGACGAAGATAATTCCACCAAGAACTGCCACCGCCATGTATCAGCAAGATAGAAGGCAAATTCTTATCACCAAATTCATGGAATTTCATATTTAAACTCCTTACTGTAGGGCTTTCACTAGATAAATACTTGTTAAATCAGTTTGAACAAGCAATCCTACACACTCAACATGTCTTGATAGGACAAACCAATACTCTGAAATGCTGCATTTCTTTTAGCACTTTAATTAGATACTCCGAAACGATTTCTAAAAGGACTATTGATGGCCATTGCTTATTAAATCAATTGATTTTAGTAAATTATAAGAGTAACACCTTAATGATTTACTGGGGTATGGGCAAATAGATAAACGAGCCATCACCAAAGCAATACAGGCTTTTACAAGCAAGAGATAAGTACCATTTATTTTTAAATTGTTGTACAGAGTTTCAGTCATAATAATATTTAGCAAGGCATCTAACAACAAAAACTCGATGAGTTTATTGAATCCTCTCTTATTTATGATAATCTTGATATCCTCACTACGCATAAAGGAAGTCGATACTTGTTGATGGGAGAGCTCGGTAAAATTCAAATCAAATTTCACTGCGTTGCTTTTCTAAATTTATCATTATGATTTGTCCCACAAAGGAGAAGGATATTCTGGTTCCTCGTTAGTCATCACTTGCAACCTGTTATATTTTACAGTTAAATCCAATATCTCAAATAAGCATTGCTCTGCTTCTTCAAAATTTCCAAATGTTCTAATCTTTCCTATAATACTTGCTCTATCTCCTAAAGAATAAACTAAGTATACTTTTTCCCCCTCATCATATTCTATTCGCGTTTGCCAATCTTCTCTCCCTTTATTCCTGCCATTAAATACGGAGACTCTTAGCGTAGTATAATTCAACTCTTCAATTTTCTGTTGAATTATTTTTTTTTCATGCATCAATTTATCCATTTATTTTATCTCCTTTAATAGTCCCATTTTTTCGTACCAGCTAACAGATGTTCGTTTAATCTGCGTTCCACCACCTGCTCCAAAAACTTTTGCAATTTCACCTTTTGAAACAACTCTAGTGGCAATTCATACACCACTCGTTGTTCCGCAATACCTCCTTCATCCACGACAAGATAATATTGTTCGCCGTGTTTCCAGATATGCTGACCATAACCTGCTACTTCCTCAAACTTGATAATATCTTCCCAAGTTAATTTACTGTTTACCATATCAAATCCATATT
>NZ_KV831065.1:0-3781 GCF_001836965.1 Streptococcus sp. HMSC063B03
GAGTAGGCACTTACACTGCTCTGACGGATCCAGGTGCGGCTATGCGCGGTCAAGACCCTAATGCCAGTTATGCGGATAAGGCTGCTTATCGTGCTCAGCAGACAGGAAAAGCCCTCTGGGATAAAGTTACCCATATGGATGCCTATGATGCAGGAGGCTTGACCTTTGAGATTGCCAGTCTTTTTGTCGGTCCAGCAGCTGTAGGTAAGATGGCTAAGGGGACCAAGTTAGGAGCTAAGGCAGCTGAGATGATTAGCTTAGCCAAGAACAGTACCAAGGCAAAAATCCTCGCAAATGTTGAAAAATGGGGTTCAAAGGTTGACAATATCCTAGCGAAGGGCGATGATAACATCAAGCGTTTCACCAAAAATCTACTGAAGAAAGAGCTTCCTTTCTCAGTAGGAAGCGAAGTTTTAGCTGGTGTAGGTAGAGTAGGTCATCAGCCAAAAGTCGGTGAGGTCATTCAGTATTTTAAGGATAAAGCTCGGGATGCTTATGCAAAACTTTCGAGCTCCAGAGGAGGATTTTCTTGGACTCTACGTGGAGAAAATGTTGAGATACCCAATATTTCCTTGAAAGAAATCGAGTATGTTAAAAGAGCTAGAGAAGAATATCAAAAATTAAGAAGAGAATTTGACTTAACTGTTCGAAAAGAATTTTTAAAGGATATTTCCAAAGATACTGATAAATTACGAGAGTTGGGATTCAGTGAGTCCGATATACAAAAATTAGCAGATGGTTTAGTTCCTAAAGGTTACCAAGTTCATCATCAGTTGCCATTAGATGATAGTGGAACAAATAGTTTTGAGAATCTTGTCTTAATAAAGAATGATCCTTATCATAAAGTGGTAACTAATTATCAACGGCATATTGTTAAAGGTATGGAAGTTGGAGACTCTAAATTAGTTGATTGGCCATTCTTTACAGATAATATTTATCCAAATTAGAATAGAGGAGATATAAAAAATGTGGATGAATTTTATTTCAAAAATTTCAGAAATTGAAGAAAAGTACGGAGATTCTGTTAATAGTGGAGTTCCAAATACTGTTTTTTCAGCTCTTATGAAGAAACATAACGTTTGGCCGAATGATGAAGTAATGGAAGATTATAAAAGATTTCTTTCTCAAGTAAATGGAATTGATTTTAATGGTTTCATTTTGTATGGTATTTCTCAAAAAACAAACCCAGATATTATAGATGAAGATGTCTATGATATATTTGAAATGAATATTATTTGGCATGAGGAATCTAGTAACAATAGCTATTTCTTTTTAGGTGAGAGTGGTATGAGTTGGTATGTCTATGATACTTTTGATAGAGTATATAAGGAGTTAGATTTACCTTCAGGAGATCTAGTTAACAAGTATAGTACTCTAGACGACTTATTGGCATCTGTTTTAAAAACAGCATTGAACTAGCATTAGTAGTTAACTCTAGAAAAATGGGGATCAAAGGTTGACAATATCCTAGCTAAGAGCAATAATGTCATTAGGCAATTTGGCGAGAAACTATTAGATACTCGAATCCCAGTTGGCATTCGTAAAGAGGCAGTTGCCTTTGCGGGTGGTATGGGAACCATGCCTACCTTCAGCGTTGAGAGTAAGACACTACGTGATGTGATGCACTTCTCAAGCAAACATGCGGATGATGTGGTGAGAACAACTTATTTAGGATCAAAAGTAGTTACCGAGGAGAGTGTACTTGTTGAAGCATACAAAAAATTACGCAAGAACAAGGAGATTTCAGGACAAGCTCATCATTTAAACCAAGATGCAGCATTTAGAGATGTTATTCCTAGAAATGAGGGACTGTCAATAAAACTAGAAGGAAATATACGTAAGGATATAGGTAGTCCGCATTATAAAGCTCATAAATCATTAGAAGAATTTTGGGATCAATATAGGAGAAAAGGTGAGTTATATGGTGATATTCCAACAATATCTGATTATAATTCTGCCCTAGAGAATTCGTTAAAAGAAGCAGGTTTAACTCCTAGTCAGGCAAAACAAGCGGTCTCTCAAGCAATTAGACAGCAGGAATCCTATGGTTTAATGGTTGATGATTTTGTACCACGTATACCTAATAAAATGTATCTTCCTAAGTAAGTAGTAAGGTGTGTATCTAAAATGAAAATAATTTCAGAAGTAGTTGATAATTTAACTAGTATAAAATTATTAGTGAATTCTCGAAAAACTAATATTCCTATAATAGAGCTAGATAAGTTATCCATTGCGGAAAAAAATATCACAAGTTTAAAATGGGAAAATTTTGTTCTTGAACAACGTGGTGATCTAACCGCATATTTATTAAAAAATGAGAGAGAGATTTTCAAAAAATGGAATGAATTGAGTAGGGATGCAAAAGAAAGAATTATTCCTATTGTTACAAAAAAACTGTTTGCTTTAGTCGAAGAAAAAAAAATATTTGAATCAATGATACCCCAAATTAGATTTGATATAATTAATATTTCGATATATTTAACGATAAAGAATGAATGTATGAATGTAAATTCACCGTTTTTTGATGATTTATATACTTTATATCGATTGGGTTATATTCCCTGTGGCTATGCTAAAGGGAAATATAAAGTATTATAGGGAGAGATAAGGAGAAATAAATGGAAAAGCAATATGTAAGCGAGTCATTAAGAATAGCAAATGATATTATCCAATTGGTTAAAATTGATCTAAAGGACGAAATGAATAGGCAAATTTTAGCTTCCTATATATTTGGTGTTTTAAATGCTAAAGCAATTCAAGAGTCCATTTCTCCAATCGATGTTCAAGTTACAATGATTCGTGTTGGAATAGAAGCGTTGGGCTATAGTCCAGAGGCAGCTACTCAAATGACGCAATTTGTTATCGATGCCACAGATAAGAATTTCCATCCAACTGTATATGCAATAATACATAGAGGAATAGAGGCGTTTTATCTCTATAGTAATGAGAAATACGAGCAACTAAAAGAGGATTTTGATAATATAATGGCATCCATAAAATAAGGTGGGTTTGCTTTAAGAAGAAAATAAGAGAGGAAAGAATGTATTATTTTAAATCGTTAGAGAGACCTATCTCAAATTCAGAACTATCAGAGATAGAAAAAGAAATAAATGTAATACTTCCAGAAGACTATAAGGAATTTCTATTAAAAGTTAATGTGGGTATTCCTAAAGAACAATACTTATCGTTTTTTATTGATGATTTAAATGAAGAAGTGATTTTAGGGACAATGTTAGGTATTTCAGAGAATAAAAACTTTAGTCTAACGGATTGGAACTCAGAATATCAAATGGAACTTCCATACGATTCATTTGTCTTCGGAACGGAATATGGAGGAGGGTTATTTGTTATGATTGTGAGTGGAGAAGATAGAGGAATTTATTTTTGGGACCACACATTTATATTTGACCAGTCGTCGGTAGATTCAAATGTATACTTTTTGGCAGATAATTTTACTAATTTTATAGAAAAGTTATATATTTCTGAACCATAGAAATACAAAAGGGGAATCCTATTTATGAGTGATAAATTCCTTGAATCAGCCAATGTGAGGTTTAAGTAATGGTTCAATACGATAAGAATAAGATTTTTACAAGTATTATTACTAGCCGTACGAGAGAGACATTCGAAGTAGATGATACTTTGATTCAACTTGGTCAACAATTAGGAATGCGTCCGCAGATTCTGAAGGGACTCTATAAGGCTCTGAGGAAACTGGAGGATATCTATGAGTATGTGCCAAGTTTCGGTGCAACTTTTACTTGTCATTTTGATTATGAGA